>NZ_JBEPEL010000052.1:0-51205 GCF_040300825.1 Streptomyces sp. NPDC000229 | reverse complement strand
TGCGGCAATCTTGCTTTGCGCCCCCCCGCCGCCCCCGGTCCGCCCCTTGAACTGGTACCCGCGGGGGGCCCGACGGTCGAACGACCGTCGGCCCCACTCGTCGCCACAGCGGAAATACTGCCCTGACCTGCGCCTACAGCACCGGCAGGTTCTTGCGGAGCTCGAAGGCGGTGACCTCGCTGCGGTACTCCTCCCACTCCTGCTTCTTGTTGCGGAGGAAGAAGTCGAAGACGTGCTCGCCGAGCGTCTCGGCGACCAGTTCGCTGCGCTCCATCAGGGAGATGGCCTCGCCGAGGTTCTGGGGCAGCGGCTCGATGCCCATGGCGCGGCGTTCGGCGTCGGAGAGGGCCCAGACGTCGTCGTCGGCCCCGGCGGGGAGTTCGTAGCTCTCCTCGATGCCCTTCAGGCCGGCCGCCAGCAGGACCGCGTACGTCAGGTAGGGGTTGGCGCCCGAGTCGATGGAGCGGACCTCGACGCGGGCCGAGCCGGTCTTGCCCGGCTTGTACATGGGGACGCGGATCAGGGCGGAGCGGTTGTTGTGGCCCCAGCAGATGTAGGAGGGGGCCTCGCCGCCGGAGCCGGCGGTGCGGGTGGAGCCGCCCCAGATGCGCTTGTAGGAGTTGACCCACTGGTTGGTGACGGCCGAGATCTCCGCCGCGTGCTTCAGCAGGCCCGCGATGAAGGAGCGGCCCACCTTGGAGAGCTGGTACTCGGCGCCCGACTCGTAGAAGGCGTTGCGGTCGCCCTCGAAGAGGGAGAGGTGGGTGTGCATGCCGGAGCCGGGGTATTCGGAGAACGGCTTCGGCATGAAGGTGGCCTGCACGCCCTGCTCCAGCGCGACCTGCTTCATGACCAGGCGGAAGGTCATGATGTTGTCGGCGGTCGACAGGGCGTCGGCGTAGCGGAGGTCGATCTCCTGCTGGCCGGGCGCGCCCTCGTGGTGGCTGAACTCGACCGAGATGCCCATCGATTCGAGCATGGTGATCGCCTGGCGGCGGAAGTCCATGCCGACGTTCTGCGGGGTGTGGTCGAAGTAGCCCGAGTTGTCGGCCGGGGTCGGGCGGCTGCCGTCGAGCGGCTTGTCCTTCAGCAGGAAGAACTCGATCTCGGGGTGCGTGTAGAAGGTGAACCCGAGGTCGGAGGTCTTGGCGAGGATGCGCTTGAGGACGTACCGCGGGTCCGCGAAGGACGGTGAGCCGTCGGGCATCAGGATGTCGCAGAACATCCGGGCCGTCCCCGGCGCCTCCGCCCGCCACGGCAGGATCTGGAAGGTGCCCGGATCAGGCTTGGCGATCATGTCCGACTCGTACACCCGGGCGAAGCCCTCGATCGCCGAGCCGTCGAAGCCGATGCCCTCGTCGAAGGCCTGCTCGAGCTCGGCGGGGGCCACGGCGACGGACTTCAGGAAGCCGAGCACGTCCGTGAACCACAGGCGCACGAAGCGGATGTCGCGCTCCTCGAGCGTACGGAGTACGAATTCCTGCTGCTTGTCCATTTCCACACCCATCCTCGCTGATCAGGCCAGCATGCCACCACACGGTTTCGTGCACGTTGCGAACCCATAGTGCCTGGACCTCTGTGGCGTAGGTAACGGAGGCCTCGCAGACTGGTTCCATGGACCGTGGCGCACAGGAGCTGCCCGGCGCCGGCGAGCCGCCGGCCTGGGTGCGGCTGCTGCCCTGGCTCACGATGGTCCTGCTGGTGATCGTCCAGCTGACCACGCCCAGGAGCGTGCAGCTGGGTTTCGCGTTCGCCGTGGTGCCGCCTCTGACGTCGCTGCTGTACGGGATGCTCGGCACCGCCCTGGTGGCGTGCACCATGTTCGCGCTGCTGCTGATGCCCACCATCCGGGCCGACGACGTCACCTACGGCGACCTGCTGGCGTTCGTGCTGATCGGGGTGGTCAGCGTGGTGCTGGCGGGCCTACGGGTCCGGCGGGACGCGCAGCTGGTGTCGGTGCGGACCGTCGCGGAGGCGGCCCAGCTCGCCGTGCTGCCGCCGATGCCGGAGCGGGTGGGGCCGGTGCGGTGCGGGGCGCTGTACCGGGCCGCGGAGCGGGGCACGCTGGTGGGCGGCGATCTGTACGACGTGCAGGACGGGCCGTTCGGGGTGCGGGCGATCGTCGCCGATGTGAAGGGCCACGGCCTGGCGGCGGTCGGTACGGTGTCGGCGCTGCTGGGCACGTTCCGGGAGGCCGTGCTCGACGAGCCGGAGCTGGCGGGGATCGCGGGGCGGCTGGACCGGCGGCTGGTGGTGGATTCGGCGGGACGGGGCGACACGGAGGTGTTCGCGACCGCGGTGCTCATGGAGTTCCCACCGGGCGGCACGGTGGTGCGGGTCCTCAGCTGCGGCCATCCGGCGCCGCTGCTGATGGACGGCGGCGGGGCGCGGGAGGTGGAGCTGACGCCGGGCGCGCCGCTGGGGCTGGGGCTGGTGGAGTTCCGGGCGCCGGAGGCGGTGACGGTGCCGATGCGGCCGACGGACGTGCTGCTCGCGCACACGGACGGGGTGACGGAGGCGCGGGACGCGACGGGCGCGTTCTACCCGCTGGCGGCGCGGCTGGCGACGTGGACGCGGCCCGCCTCGCCGGTGGAGCTGGTGCGGGCGGTGTGGCGCGACCTGTCGGCGTACGCGGGCGAGGTGGCCGACGACGTGGCGCTGCTGGCGCTCAGTACCCCGGACGGCGCCCGGGGCTGACCCGGCGATCCGTCCGGCCGGCACCCGGTACACCGGACGGCCGTGGCTGACCGGGCGGTCCGCCCATTAACATCAGCGCCCATGGGGGGCCACGGGCTCATACGCATCGCGCGTCCCATGGCGCTGATCGGCGCCGTGGCGACGCTCGTCGCCGTGCTCGTCGTCTGTCCGGCCCCGCACGGTGGTGCGGAGGGCCGGCACGGGGGCCACGAGCGGGCGGTCGCCGAGCACACGGTCACCGAGTACTCGTGTCCGTACGACCGGGGTGACTGCGGGCTCTTCCCGTACCGCACCCCCGCCGTCCTCACCGCCCCGCCCCTCGACCCGCCGCCCCGGACGGACGACCTTGTGCGGGCCGGGCTGCACGCGCAGACCGGCCGCCCCGCCGCCTCCGGGGCACGGCCGCGCGCACCGGATCTCCATGTCCTCCAGGTTCTGCGGACCTAGGCGGCCCGCCGCAGTCCCGGATGCAGTGACCACCTCCACTCCCCCAGAAGGAACCCCCACCATGGCTGCCAACCGATCCTCGACCGCCGACCGCCGCGCACGAATAGAGCAGATGCGCCGTGCGGAGCAGGCCCGCGAACGCCGCAACCGCATCATCACCATCTCCGTGAGCGCGCTCGTGGTCGCCGGTCTCGTGGGCTTCGGCGGATACGTGCTGAACAAGGAGAACAAGGAGCAGGAACAGCAGGAGGCGGCGGCCAAGGCGCCCATCGAGGACGAGAAGTCCTGGGACGCCAAGAAGCTGGGCCGCAACCACGTCACCAAGCCCGTGACGTACCCGATGAAGCCCCCGGTCGGCGGCGACCACGACCAGGTGTGGCTGAACTGCGACCGGGACGTCTACAAGAAGCCGGTCCCGGAGCGGAACGCCGTGCACTCGCTGGAGCACGGCGCGGTGTGGGTGACGTACAACGACAAGGCGCCCGCGGCCGAGGTGAAGAAGCTGGAGGAGAAGGTCGGGAAGACCTCGTACTCCTTCATGAGCCCGGTCGAGGACCAGCCCGGCGCGATCATGCTGAGCGCGTGGGGCAAGCAGGTCACGGTCGACAGCGCCGACGACCCGCGGGTGGACGCCTTCTTCACCAAGTACGTGCAGGGTCCGCAGACGCCCGAGCCGGGCGCGGCGTGCACCAACGGGCTGGACCCGCAGTGACGCGTACGCAGGTGACACGTACGCAGTGGGCGGCGGTCACCGCGGTGGTGCTCGCGCTGCTCTTCGCCGGGGCGGCGACGGTCGCGTCGGCGGGCCCGGAGACGGAGCCCCGTGCCACTGCCGCGCCGGCGGCGGATTCGGCTGACGCCGGGTTCGCGCGGGACATGTCGGTGCACCACCAGCAGGCGGTGGAGATGTCGTTCATCGTGCGTGACCGCACGAAGGACGAGGAGGTGCGCCGCCTGGCGTACGACATCGCCAACACCCAGGCCAACCAGCGCGGCATGATGCTGGGCTGGCTGGACATGTGGGGCCTGCCGAAGGTCGCGCCGGGAGTCGAGCCGATGGCCTGGATGGGCATGCCGTCCCACGGCTCCTCGCACTCCGGCGGGCTGATGCCGGGCATGGCCACGGCGGCCCAGCTGGACCGGCTGCGGGCGGCGAGCGGCAGGCAGGCGGAGATCCTGTACCTGCGGCTGATGACCGCGCACCACAAGGGCGGGGTGCACATGGCGCAGGGCTGCGCCGACAAGTGCCGGCCCGGTGTGGAGCGGGATCTGGCACAGGGGATGGTCGACGCCCAGGAGTCGGAGATTCTGCTGATGGCGGACCTGCTGAAGGCGCGCGGCGCGAAACCGTAGCGTTCACGATCGCGGTCGCAGGAGCGGTGTGCGGCCGCCCCGGGGTCCCGGGGCGGCCGTACGGCGCCGCAGCGGTCGCGGGGTGGTGGGGGCGCGACGAGAATGGAGGCGCTCGGGGACCGACGTACGGCGCTATTTGGCGTTTTCGGAGGAAACGAACCCCATGACCACCGCCAAGGACATCATGCACCCCGGAGCCGAGTGGCTCCCCGCACACGAGACCCTCGACCGTGCCGCGCAGCTGATGCGCGACCTCGATGTGGGCGCGCTGCCCATCGCCGACGAGAACGAGCGGCTCTGCGGCATCCTCACCGACCGCGACATCGTCGTCGGCTGTGTGGCCAAGGGCCACGACCCCGCGCGGATCACGGCGGGCGAGATGGCGAAGGGCACGCCGCGCTGGATCGACGCGAACGCGGACGTGGAGGAGGTCCTCCGTGAGATGAAGGGCCACCGGATCCGCCGGCTCCCGGTGATCGAGAACAAGCGCCTGGTCGGCATGATCAGCGAGGCCGACCTCGCCCGTCACCTGTCGGACGCGCAGGTCGCCGACTGGGCGGAGAAGGTCTACGAGAAGCGCTGACCGCCCGCCTCACCCCGTGCACGGGTGCACGGGAGGCACGGTCACAGGGGGCGTGACGCGTCAAGCGCGTCACGCCCCCTGTGCGTGCGGCGCCCGCGTCGGCGCCGGTGCGGACTCCGGTGCCGGTGCGGGCGCGGATGCCGGTGCGGGCGCGGGCTCCGGTGCCGATGCGGGCGCGGATGCCGGTGCGGGCGCGGGTGTCGGTGCGGGCGCCTGGGCCAGCACGGCGCCGGCCAGGACGTGCGGCTGGTCCAGCATCATCAGGTGGCCGGATCCCGGCACGGTCGCGAAGCGGGCGCCGAGCAGGTCGGCGAGGGCGTGCTGGCGGCTGGTCCAGCGCCGTGAGTCGGGCGCGGCCAGCACGGTGACGGGCACGCCCGGTGGGAGGGGGCGGCGCTCGCGCAGGGCGAGGAGCTCGGCGGCGACGGCCCGGTAGTGGGTGTTCTCCAGGAGGGCGCCCTTCAGCACACGGGAGGTCGCGTAGCAGCGGCGTACCAGGTCGGCGGGGGCCGGGTCGGGGGCGAGGCCCGGTCGGGAGAGGCGGACCACGGCGCGGCGGGTGAGCGGGCCGAGGGCTGCGGGCGCCCCGGTGGCGGACAGCGCGGCGGCCACGGTGCGCGCGAGCGCGGTACGGACGGCGGGGGCGGCGGGCACGCGCGCGTGCTCCTCGACGGAGGTGTCGACGAGGACGACGCCCGCGGTACGGCCGGGGTGCAGCCGGGCGAACGCCTCCGCGTGGAACCCGGCGATGGAGTGCCCGACGACGGTCGCGGGGCCGGCCAGGCCCAGCGCGTCGAGGACGCCCGCGATCCGGTGCGCCTCACCCGCCGCGGACGGCGCCACGGCGGCCGGGCCGCTCCGGCCGTGGCCGGGGCGGTCGAAGCGGACGACGGTGCGGTGCGGGGCCAGCAGCGGGACGACCGGGTCCCAGTCGAACCAGCTCATGGCGAGCCCGGCGCTGAGCACACACACCGGGCCGCTGCCCTCGACGACCACATGGTGGGGTACTCCCCCGACCCTTACGAAGCTCACCGTCTCGTCCCCCTCGCCACCGATGCCACCGGCACCGCGAACCACCCTGCCACGAACACCCGGCCCCGGGGAGCCGCCCCACCTCGCCGAACCACCCGGCGGGACCCGCCCGCCCGGCGGACCAACCGCGCGGACCAACCCGGCCAACCACCCGCGCGGACCACCCGCCCAACCGCGCGGACCACCCGGCGAACCACCCGCCCACCCGCGCGGACCAACCCGGCCAACCGCCCGCGCGACCAGCCCGGCGGCCCGGCCCCGCCGCCCGCCCCGATCCCCGCGGAACCCGGGCGCGCCGGGCGGCGTGGGCCGGGCCACACCCCGGCCTCCAGGACATCGCGTCGCTCTGACGATTACACTGACCGCGTGCCTCAACTACGCCTCGCCCTGAATCAGATCGACTCGACCGTCGGTGATCTCGCCGCGAACGCCGAGGCGATCGTGCACTGGACCCGGCACTCCGCCGAGCAGGGAGCGCACCTGGTCGCGTTCCCCGAGATGGTGCTCACCGGCTACCCCGTCGAGGACCTGGCCCTGCGGTCGTCCTTCGTGGAGGCGTCCCGCAGCGCGTTGCGGGCGCTCGCCGCGCGCCTCGCGGACGAGGGCTTCGGAGAGCTTCCGGTCGTCGTCGGCTATCTGGACCGCTCCGAGAAGGCCCAGCCCCGGTACGGCCAGCCCGCCGGCGCGCCGCAGAACGCCGCCGCCGTGCTGTACGGCGGTGACGTGGTGCTGTCGTTCGCCAAGCACCACCTGCCGAACTACGGGGTCTTCGACGAGTTCCGGTACTTCGTGCCGGGCGACACCATGCCCGTCGTGCGGGTCCGCGGTGTCGACGTGGCGCTCGCCATCTGCGAGGACCTGTGGCAGGACGGCGGCCGCGTCCCGGCCGCCCGCAGCGCGGGCGCGGGGCTGCTGGTGTCGATCAACGCCTCGCCGTACGAACGGAACAAGGACGACGTCCGCCTGGAGCTGGTGCGCAAGCGCGCCCAGGAGGCCGGCTGCACCCTGGCGTACCTGGCGATGATCGGCGGCCAGGACGAGCTGGTCTTCGACGGCGACTCGATCGTCGTGGACAAGGACGGGGAAGTCGTGGCCCGCGCCCCGCAGTTCGTCGAGGGCAGCGTGATCCTGGACCTCGACCTGCCGGCCGCGTCCGCCGACGCCCCCACGGGCATCGTCGACGACGGCCTGAGCATCGACCGGGTGATCCTGTCGGAGGAGCCGCTGCCCGCGTACGAGCCGGAGCTGACCGGCGGGTACGCGGAGCGGCTGGAGGACGACGAGGAGGTGTACACCGCCCTGGTGGTGGGCCTTCGGGCGTACGCCGCGAAGAACGGTTTCCGTTCCGTGCTGGTCGGCCTGTCCGGCGGGATCGACTCGGCGCTGGTCGCCGCGATCGCCTGCGACGCGCTGGGCGCGCGGAACGTGTACGGCGTGTCGATGCCGTCCAAGTACAGCTCCGACCACTCCAAGGGCGACGCGGCCGAGCTGGCGCGCCGCACGGGGCTGAACCTCCGCACCGTACCGATCGAGCCGATGTTCGACGCGTACATGGGCTCGCTCGGTCTGACGGGCCTCGCGGAGGAGAACCTCCAGTCACGGCTGCGCGGCACGACGCTGATGGCGCTCTCCAACCAGGAGGGCCACATCGTGCTCGCGCCGGGCAACAAGTCTGAGCTGGCGGTGGGTTATTCCACGCTGTACGGCGACTCCGTCGGCGCGTACGGGCCGATCAAGGACGTGTACAAGACGTGGGTCTTCCGGCTGGCGCGGTGGCGCAACCGGGCGGCTGAGGAGCGGGGCCAGACCCCGCCGATCCCGGAGAACTCCATCTCCAAGCCGCCGAGCGCCGAGCTGCGCCCCGGCCAGGTCGACACCGACTCGCTGCCGGACTACGACGTCCTGGACCGGATCCTGGAGCTGTACGTGGACCGGGACCAGGGCAAGGACGCGATCGTCGCCGCCGGGTTCGACGAGGAGCTGGTGACGAGGACGCTGCGGCTGGTGGACACGGCGGAGTACAAGCGGCGCCAGTACCCGCCGGGCACCAAGATCTCGGCCAAGGGCTTCGGCAAGGACCGGCGTCTGCCGATCACGAACCGCTGGCGCGAGGCGACGACGGGCTGACGCCCGCCCGGTCCTCGGCGAGGGGGCTTCCCGCGACGACGCGGGAGGCCCCCTTCGCCGTACGGTCCATGAGTCCGGCCGTGACGGCGACGGCCAGGCCCGCCACCGCCAGGGCCGCGCCGACCAGCGTCGGCGAGGTCCAGCCCCAGCCGGCCGCGATGGCCGTGCCGCCGAGCCAGGCGCCGCCCGCGTTGGCGAGGTTGAACGCCGAGTGGTTGGAGGCGGACGCCAGGGTCGGGGCGTGCCGGGCCTTGTTCATGACCAGCATCTGGAGCGGGGTGGTGGTCATGAAGCCGACCGCGCCGAGCACGGCGACCGTCACCAGGGCGGCCCACTGCACGTGCATCGTGAAGCGGAACGCGACCAGGACCAGCGCGAGCGCGGCGAGCGACCCGTACAGCGTGGGCCGCAGCGCCCGGTCGGTGAGCGGGCCCGCGACGAGGGCGCCGAGCGTCATGCCGATGCCGAAGAGGGCGAGGACGAGCGTGACGGACGACTCGCCGAAGCCCATGACCTCGGTGGTCATCGAGGCGAGGTACGCGTAGACGGCGAAGACGCCCGCGAAGCCGAAGACGGCCGTCAGCAGCCCGAGCAGCACCTGCCGGTCGCCGAGCGCCCGCAGTTCGCGGCCGAGGCTCTGCCGGTCGTCGACGGGCACGTACGGGACGAGCCGCGCGAGCGCGGCCATGGCGACCAGGCCGATCACCGTGACGACCAGGAACGTGGCGCGCCAGCCGAGGTGCTGGCCGAGCAGGGTGGCGGCCGGTACGCCCACGATGTTGGCGACGGTCAGACCGAGGAACATCGTGGCGACCGCCCGCGCCTGACGCCCTTCCCGCACCAGGCGGGCGGCGACGACCGCGCCGACGCCGAAGAACGCGCCGTGCGGCAGGCCGGCCAGCACGCGCGCGGCGACGAGCGTGCCGAAGCCGGGGGCGAGGGCGGAGGCGAGGTTGCCCACGGTGAACAGCGCCATCAGCAGCAGGAGCATCCGCTTGCGCGGGATCCGGGAGCCGAGGGCGGTGAGCAGCGGGGCGCCGATGACGACGCCGATCGCGTACGCCGAGACCAGGTACCCGGCGGTGGGGACGGAGGTGTGGAGGTCGTCGGCCACGTTGGGCAGGAGGCCCATCATGACGAACTCGGTCGTGCCGATGCCGAAGGCGGACACTGCGAGCGCGAGGAGCGCCAGGGGCATGAGGGCAGGGCCTTTCCAAACGTGGACGTGCTTAAGTTCCCTTACTGAACAAATCGTCTCACGTCGATTGTTCCCGCCCCGCCCGGCCGGATCAGAGGGTGACGCGTGCCGCGATCGGCAGGTGGTCGCTGTCCGTCTCCGGCAGCGTCCACGACGCGACCGGCTCGACGCCCTTCACCATGATCTGGTCGATCCGCGCCATCGGGAACGCGGCCGGCCAGCTGAAGCCCATGCCGTCACCGGCCGCGCCCTGGGTGGAGCGCATCTGCGACGTGACGGCGTTGAGCGACCGGTCGTTCATCGTGCCGTTCAGGTCGCCGAGCAGGATCACGTTGCCCAGGTCCTCGCGGACGATGGCCTCGCCCAGCGCGTCGGCGCTGTCGTCGCGCTGGTTGGCGGTGAACCCGGCGTTCAGCTTGACCCGCACGGACGGCAGGTGGGCGACGTACACGGCGACCTCGCCCTGGGGCGCGGCCACGGTGGCGCGCATCGCGCGGGTCCAGCCCATGCGGATGTCCACGGGGCGGCTGTCCCTCATCGGGTGCTTGCTCCACAGGCCGACCGTGCCCTGGACGGAGTGGTACGGGTACGTGTCGGCGAGCGCCTGCTCGTACACCGGGACCATGCCGGGCTTGAGCTCCTCCAGGGCCACCACGTCCGCCCCGGAACCGGCGATCTGGCGGGCGGTGCCCTCGGGGTCGGGGTTGTCGGCGTTGACGTTGTGCGTGACGACCATCAGGTCGCCGCCGGAGCCCGACTTGTCGGTGACGAGCCCGCCGAAGAAGTTGAGCCAGATCACGCCCGGCAGCAGGGCGGCGATCAGCGCGGTGGCCGAGCGGCGCAGCACGGCGGCCACCAGGATCACCGGGACGAAGACGCCGAGCCACGGCAGGAACGTCTCGGTCAGGCTGCCCAGGTTGCCGATCCTGTTGGGGATCTGGGCGTGGAAGACCATCAGCAGCGCGAGCAGCACGGCGGAGCCGGCGAGCAGCGTGCCCCGGCGCCAGATGCCGGGATCGTCGCGCCAGCGGCCGAGCACCGACCGGATGCGGGATCCGGTGCGCCGATGCTCCTGCGCGCTGCCGTTCCCCGTGTCCGTCATGTCCACCCGCGCCATGCCGCCGTCCTCACTGCCTTGCTCGTCGTGCTCTGTCGTACACCCCGCCCCGGACCCGACCCTAGGGGATCGGGGGACGGCCGTACTGCCACGAGGACGAAGAGGCGGCGCGGCGGGTTCCGGGCGCCGGGGGCGGAGCGCGGGCTGTGACAGAACGCGCACAAACGGGGCCGGACGGGCGCCCGGAGAGTTGACCGCGCACCCACTTCCCCCCACGCGGCACGAAGTGCCACCATGGACGTGGTCCGGGGACGCCGTGAGGGCGCCTCGAGATGACGAAGGAGCCGTTCACATGACGCTTCAGGCTGCCCCGAAGCAGTCCGCCGACAGCAGCAAGGCGCTGTACGGCGGCAAGGGCACTCGCCGCATCACCGTGCACGACATCGCCGCCGCCAAGGAGCGCGGCGAGAAGTGGCCCATGCTGACCGCCTACGACGCGATGACCGCGTCCGTGTTCGACGAGGCCGGGATCCCCGTCATGCTCGTCGGCGACTCGATGGGCAACTGCCACCTCGGGTACGAGTCCACCGTCCCCGTCACGCTCGACGAGATCGCCATCCTGTCCGCGGCCGTGGTACGGGGCACCAAGCGCGCCCTCGTCGTGGGCGACCTGCCCTTCGGCTCGTACCAGGAAGGCGCCGTACAGGCGCTGCGGTCCGCCACCCGGCTGGTCAAGGAGGCGGGTGTCGGCGCGATCAAGCTGGAGGGCGGCGAAAGGTCACTGCCGCAGACCGAGATGCTGGTCCAGGCCGGTATCCCCGTGATGTCGCACCTGGGCCTGACCCCGCAGTCCGTCAACACCATGGGCTACCGGGTGCAGGGCCGCGGCGACGAGGCCGCGCACCGGCTGCTGCGCGACGCCAAGGCCGCGCAGGACGCGGGCGCCTTCGCGGTGGTCCTGGAACTCGTCCCGGCGGAACTGGCCGCCGAGGTCACCCGGTCCCTGCACATCCCGACGATCGGCATCGGCGCGGGACCCGACACCGACGCACAGGTCCTCGTCTGGACCGACATGGCGGGCCTGACCGGCGGCAAGGTACCGCGCTTCACCAAGCAGTACGCCAACCTCCGGCAGACGCTCGGTGACGCGGCTCGGGCGTTCGCCGACGACGTTGTCGGCGGAACGTTCCCGCAGGAGGAGCACACCTTCCACTAGCCACTCCCGGTACAGACGACGGCCCGCCGACTTCCCCCATCGGCGGGCCGTCGGCGTGTGGGGAGGTACGGGCCCGGGCGTAGCCTGGAAAGTGGACTCGGGGGCTTCACGTCTCACACCCGCCCGGGAGGCGGTGGACATGCCCGGAATCATGCGCAAGAACTTCGACTCCGCGGACGAGACCCGGCCGTTCGAGGACGGCAAGGGCAAGCTCGACGTGATCAACACGGACAAGGGCCCGGTAGGGCGGGCCGTCTTCGAGCCGGGCTGGCAGTGGAGCAAGCACGTCAAGCCCATCGCCGGCACCGACAGTTGCGAGGCCGCGCACGCCTGCTACGTCGTCAGCGGCCGGCTGAAGGTCGTCATGAACGACGGCACCGAGGGCGAAGCCGGCCCCGGTGACTACGTCGCCGTCGAGCCCGGCCACGACGCGTGGGTCGTCGGGGACGAGCCGTGCGTGCTGGTCGACTGGGTCGGCTTCGGGAGCTACGCCGTGCCGAGCGGGTCCGCCTCCTGACCTCGTAGGCGATCTGTCGGTGGTCCGTCGCCGGTGTCGGTGACCTGTCGGCGGCCCCTGCTGCCATGGGGGCATGAAACGTTCCGACACCAACGCCGTCGAGGTTCGAGGCCTCGTCAAGCACTACGGCGCGACCAAGGCGCTGGACGGGGTGGACCTCGACGTGGCGGAGGGCACCGTCCTCGGCGTGCTCGGCCCCAACGGCGCCGGCAAGACCACCCTCGTCCGCTGCCTGTCCACCCTGATCGTCCCGGACGCCGGCACCGCCACCGTCGCCGGGTACGACGTCGTGCGCCAGCCGCGAGAGCTGCGCCGCACCATAGGGCTCACCGGTCAGTACGCGTCGGTCGACGAGAAGCTGTCCGGCCGGGAGAACCTGTACATGATCGGGCGGCTGCTCGACCTGTCCCGCAAGGACGCCCGCCGCCGCGCCGACGAGATGCTGGAGCGGTTCTCGCTGACGGAGGCCGCGAAGCGCCCCGCGATGACCTACTCCGGCGGTATGCGGCGCCGTCTCGACCTGGCCGCCTCGATGATCGGCCGCCCGTCCGTCCTCTACCTCGACGAGCCGACGACGGGCCTGGACCCCCGGACCCGCAACGAGGTGTGGGACGAGGTCCAGCGGATGGTCGCCGAGGGCGTGACCGTCCTGCTCACCACCCAGTACATGGAGGAGGCCGAACAGCTGGCCCACGAGCTCACCGTCATCGACCGGGGGCGGGTCATCGCCGGCGGCGGGGTCGACGAGCTCAAGGCGAAGGTCGGCGGCCGCACCCTGAAGGTCCGGCCCGTGGACACCGCCCAACTGCCCGCGATGGCACGGGCGCTGGACGACAGCGGACTGGCCGGCGTCGCGGGGGCGACGGTCGTCCCGGACGAAGGCGCGCTGTACGTGCCGATCCTCACCGACGCCCAACTGACCGCCGTGGTCGGCCTGCTGGGAGCCCGGGGCTTCGGCATCGCGCACATCGGCACCCATCTGCCCAGCCTGGACGAGGTGTTCCTGGCCGTCACCGGCGAGAGGTCCTCGTCCGCCGGATCCGGCACGATCCCCGAGGAGGTCGCCGCGTGAGTACGGTGATGACGGCGCCCGCCGAGGGGCGCATCGGCCCGCGGGCCAACGCCCGGCACATCGGCGCCCTGGTGCGCCGCAACGCCCTGCAGATCAAGCAGGACCCGGAGTCGATGTTCGACGCCGTCCTGATGCCGATCGTCTTCATCCTGCTGTTCGTGTACGTCTTCGGCGGCGCCATCGCCGGCAAGGGCAACCAGCAGGACTACGTCAACCACGTCACGCCCGGCCTGATGGCGATGACGGGCCTCAACATCGCCATGGCCGTCGGTGTCGGTATCAACGACGACTTCAAGAAGGGTGTGATGGACCGGTTCCGGACGATGCCGATCGCCCGGTCGTCCGTCCTCGTCGCGAAGATCGTCGTGGAGATCGGCCGGATGCTGATCGCCACCACGATCCTGCTCGGCATGGGCTTCCTGCTGGGCCTGGAGATCAAGACGTCGGCACTCGGCCTGCCGGCCGCCGTCGGCCTGTCGGTGGTCTTCGGCGCCTCGCTGATGTGGATCTTCATCCTGCTCGGTCTCACCATGAAGACGGCACAGGCCGTGCAGGGGGTGGCCATGCTCGTGCTGATGCCGCTGCAGTTCGGCTCCTCGATCTTCGTACCGACGGCCACGATGCCCGACTGGCTGAAGACGTTCACCGACTACAACCCGTTGTCCAACCTGGCCGACGCCGCCCGGAACCTGATCAACGGCGGGCCGGTCGCCCACTCGGTGTGGATGACGCTCGCCTGGGCGGCGGCCATCACGGTCGTCACCGCGCCGCTCGCGGTGGCCAGGTTCCGCAAGAAGACCTGAGCGTCACACGCCCTCCGTGCCGTCCACGCCGTCCAGCAGGGCGGCGGCCTCCTCGACGGTGAGGCCGCCGCCCTCGGCGTACCCGGCGTCGAAGGCGGCGTCCCCGACGACGGCACGGACCGCCTCCGTGGCGTCCGCGAGGCTCTCCCGCTCCATCGGGGTCCGTACGTACCCGGCGGGCAGGAGGGCGGCGTGGGCGCCCAGCAGCACGGCCGCCGTACGGGCCCCCGGGCCGCCGAGACCGGCCAGCGCCCGCGCGGCGGTGACCAGGTGGATGGCGGGCATGTGCGGGGCGATCATCTCCGACAGCGGCTCCCGGGCGTACGCCAGGGCCTGGGACACCCGGGCGAGGGCCTTGTCGTAGTGGCCCTCCAGGGTGTCGAGCCAGGCGTGCACGCCGAGCGTGAAGCCCTGGAAGAGGGACAGGGCACCGGGCCGGAACTCCTCCGCCAGCACGTTCAGTTGACGCCTGGCCTCGTCGGTGCGGCCGGTGCGGCCCAGCCACAGCGACAGGAACAGCCGCGCCGCCGGAACCGCCTCGTGCCCGGAGGCACGGCCCTCGGCCAAAACCTCGCGCAGGATCCGTTCGCCCTCCTCGCCGCGTCCCGTCTCGTTCAGCGTCCCGGCGTACCGGACGCGCAGCAGCGACATCTGGGCCTGGGCGCCGAGCCGCTCGGCGTGGTCCATGGCCGCCGCGAAGTCCTCGGCGGCACCCGCGTAGTCCCCCTGGCGTTCGCGGGCCTCACCACGCGCCGACAGCGCCTCGGCCGCGCCCCACGAGTCGCCGAGCCGGCCGAAGATCCGCAGGCTCTCATCGGCGTCGCGGCTCGCGTCACCCGCCCAGTCGCTCCGGTTGGCCAGCACATTGGCCCGCATCTGGAGGACACAGGCCAGCTCCCACTCGTAGCCGTACTCCCGGCACGCCTCGACGGTGTCGTCGAGGAGGCTGCGCAGTTCGTCGGCCTCGCCGGTGAGCAGCACCGCGTACCACCACAGGGTGCCCGGCATCCGGCAGGTCTGCGGCAGCCCCGGCCGGTACGCGCTCCTGATCCGGCGGGCCCGTTCCAGGCCCTCCGGGGTGGTCCACGTCGCCGTCTGGTGGTCCATGCTGGCCAGCTGCACCAGGCGCACCCCACGCCGTGCCTCCCGCACCTGCTCGTCGCTCATCGGCGGCGGGGCGTCGGTGCAGCGCGCGGTGAGGGGCGGGGCGGGCGCGACGGGCGGGGCGAACGGGTCGGGGCCGAGGGCGCCGGTGGCTTCGGCCCAGTGGAGGGCGTCGGTGCGCAGGTCGCGCATCTGCCAGTACCAGACCAGGGACAGCACGAGGCACAGCGCCTCCTGCTCGTCGCGGGCGGCGACGGCCCGGCGCAGCGCGGTCCGGAGGTTCTCGTACTCGAGCTGGAAGCGGGCGAGCGCGGCGGGCTGGCGCGGGCCCCGCAGCTCGGGGTCGGTGGTGCGGGCGAGCTCCCGGTAGTGGACGAGGTGCCGGTGCTCGGCGGCGGCACGGTCGCCGGCCTCGTCGAGGCGTTCGGCGGCGTACTCGGCCACCGTTTCCAGGAGCCGGTAGCGCATGTCGCCGTTCTCCGTGGGGGTGGCGACGACCAGGGACTTGTCGACCAGGGAACCGAGCAGGTCCACGATGTCGCCGGGCGCGTCCGGGCCCGCGCAGACGGCCTCGGCCGCGTCCAGGTCGCAGCCGCCCGAGAACACCGACAGGCGCCGCAGCACGGCCCGCTCCGGCTCGTCGAGCAGCTCCCAGGACCAGTCGACGACCGCGCGCAGCGTCTGCTGGCGCGGCAGGACGGTGCGGCTGCCGCCGGTGAGCAGCCGGAAACGGTCGTCGAGCCGGTCGGCGATCCGGCGGGGGCTGAGCATCCGGAGCCGGGCGGCGGCGAGTTCGATGGCGAGGGGCAGGCCGTCGAGGCGCCGGCAGATCTCGGCGCACGCGTCGGGGTCGTCGGCCACGTCGAACCCCGGCCGGACGGCCGCCCCGCGCTCGGCGAGCAGCCGCAGCGCCATCGGGTCGGGCAGCGGATCGACGGGGCGCACGGTCTCGCCCGGTACGCCGAGCGGTTCGCGGCTGGTGGCGAGGACGGTGAGCCCGGGGCACTGCTCCAGCAGCCGCTCGGCGAGGGTGGCGGCGGCGGCCACGACGTGCTCGCAGTTGTCGAGCAGGATCAGCATGCGGCGCCGGGAGCAGTGCTCGACGAGCCGTACGAGGGCGTCGTCGGCGTCGCCGTGCCGCTCGGCCGCCCGCAGCCCTTCCGCCCCGGCGCCACGCAGCACGGTCTGGCGCGCCCCCAGGGCGGTGAGCACGGCGTCCGGTACGGCGTCGGGGTCGTCGACCGGCGCGAGTTCGGCCAGCCACACGCCGTCGGGCCACGCCTGCGCGCCGCGCTCGGCGGCCTCCTGGGACAGCCGGGTCTTCCCGGCCCCGCCGGGCCCGAGCAGCGTCACGAGCCGCGCCCGCGCGAGGTCGTCGAGGACGACCCCGATGTCCTCCTCCCGCCCCACGAAACTCGTGAGCCGCGCGCGCAGGTTCCCGGGGCGGTGCGCCTCGCGCCGCGGCCCGCGCGCGCCGGGCGCCTCGTCCGGGCGGCCGGGGGTGTGGGCCGGCTGCTCGCGGGGACCACCCACGGGCGGGGCCGGGGCGAGGAGTTCGGCGTGGAGGGTGCGGAGTTCGGGGCCCGGGTCGGTGCCCAGGCGGGTGGCGAGGTCCTGGCGTACCGCCTCGTACTCCGCCAGTGCCTCCGCCGTGCGGCCCGCCGCCCGCAGCGCGCGGATGCGCAGCGCCCGGAGCGGCTCGTCCAGCGGGAACTCACCGCACCGGGCGGCCAGTTCGGGCAGCGCCTCCCGGGGGCGGCCCAGGGCGAGCAGGGCCGTGAGCCGGGACCGGCGGGCCTCGCGGCGGCGCCCCTCCCAGCGGGCCGCCTCGGCCGTCCGGTCGGGCAGGTCCGCGAGGGCCCCGCCCCGCCACAGCGCGAGCGCGTCGTCCAGAGCCGTCACCGCCTTGGCCGGGTCGCCCGCCTCCAGCGCCCGTACGCCCTCGGCCGCGAGCCGCTCGAAGCGGTGCAGGTCCACGTCGTCGGCGTCGGCACCGAGCCGGTAGCCGCCCGCCGCCGAGACCACCGCGCCCGGCCCGAGCACCCGCCGCAGCCTCCCCACCAGGGCCTGCAGCGCCCCCGGCGCGTCGGCGGGCGGCGCGCCGTCCCACACCTCGTCGATCAGCAGCCCGGCCGGGACGGTCCGCCCGGCGCGCAGCGCCAGCACCGTCAGCAGCGCGCGCAGCCGCGCCCCGCCCACCGGCACGGCGGAGCCGTCCGCGCGGTGGACCTGTGTGGGACCGAGTACGGAGATGCGCACCGCCCCATTGTCCTTCCCGCGGCCGTCCGCGCCGTGTCCGGTACGGTCGACCGGTCCGTACCCCACCGCCCGACCCCCAGGAGCGCCGCCCATGGCCACCGCCACCTCCCGCACCGGCGACCGGAGGATCAGCCCCGTCTTCCTCGGGATCGCCGCCATCATGGCGGTCACCGGATGGGCGGTGTGGACCGGCTTCTCGGCCAACCTGGGCCTCGCCGTCTTCCTCTTCGTGACGTCCGGGTGGATCGTCTCCCTCTGCCTGCACGAGTACGCGCACGCCCGCACGGCGCTGCACGGCGGCGACATCACCATCGGCACGAAGGGCTACCTGACCCTCAACCCGCTGAAGTACACCCACGCGCTGCTGAGCATCGTGCTGCCGGTGGTCTTCGTCATCATGGGCGGCATCGGCCTGCCCGGTGGCGCCGTCTTCATCGAGCGCGACCGCATCCGGGGCCGGTGGAAGCACAGCCTCGTCTCCGCCGCGGGTCCGCTGACGAACGTCCTGTTCGCCCTCGTGTGCACCGCGCCGTTCTGGCTGGGCGCCCTGGACGGCGTGCCGGTCGGCTTCCGCTTCGCGCTCGCGTTCCTGGCGCTGCTCCAGGTGACGGCCGCGATCCTGAACTTCCTGCCGGTGCCCGGCCTGGACGGCTACGGCGTGATCGAGCCGTGGCTGTCGTACAAGGTCCGCCGCCAGGTTGAGCCGTTCGCCCCCTTCGGGCTGCTCGCGGTGTTCGCGCTGCTCTTCGTCCCGGAGATCAACCACGCCTTCTTCGGGCTGGTCGACACGGTGCTCACCGGGCTGGGCGTCGAGGACGTCGAAACGTACTGCGGGCAGAACCTCTACCGCTTCTGGCAGGAGCAGCACCCCGGCTGCGCGGAGATCGTCAGCCAGTGACGTGCTTCCCGCGGCGGTGGTAGTACCACGCCATGTTGGAGGAGACACCGGCCAGCAGCACCCACACGATGCCGAGCCATGTGCCCTGGACGAACGAGACCACCGCCGCGGCGACGGCGAGGACGCAGACGGCGAGGGCGTACAGAGCGAGGCGGGGCATGGGGGTCGGCTCCTGTCCGGGTACGGCGTGAAACGTGCCCGTCCAGTGTCCCCCATGCCCGCCGCCCGCCGGACGCAGGTCAGATGTCGGTGATGCGCAGGCCCGCGTGGGCCTTGTAGCGGCGGTTGACCGAGATGAGGTTGGCGACGAGCGCCTCCACCTGGTGGGCGCCGCGCAGCCGGCCCGCGAAGACGCCCCGCATACCGGGGATACGGGCGGCGAGGGCCTGCACGATGTCGGTGTCGGCGCGCTTCTCGCCCAGCACCATCACGTCCGTGTCGATCTCCTCGACCGTCTCGTCCTGGAGGAGGACGGCGGACAGGTGGTGGAAGGCGGCCGTCACGCGGGACTCCGGCAGCAGGGCGGCGGCCTGCTCGGCGGCGCTGCCCTCCTCCGGCTTGAGGGCGTAGGCGCCCTTCTTGTCGAAGCCGAGGGGGTTGACGCAGTCGACGACGAGCTTGCCGCGCAGCTCGTCGCGCAGCGCCTGCAGCGTCGCGGCGTGCCCGTCCCACGGCACGGCGACGATCACGATGTCGCTGCGCCGCGCGCACTCGGCGTTGTCGGCGCCCTCGACGCCCTGGCCCAGCTCGGCGGCCGCGGCCTCGGCGCGCTCGGCGGCCCGCGAGCCGATGATCACCTTCTGGCCGGCGCGGGCGAGGCGGTAGGCGAGGCCGCGGCCCTGGTCGCCGGTGCCGCCGAGGACACCGACGACGAGCCCGGAGACGTCGGGGAGGTCGTACGGATCAGTAGTCATGGTCCCGACATTACGTGGCGCGCCCCCGTCCGGGTGATGCGGCGCCGAACGCCCGCGCGACGGCCGGGAGTGCGGGCACCATACGCGCCATGGATGCCGTACGTGTCGCACTGCTGCGTGAGGTCCTGGACGGTACGGAGTGGCCCGCGGCGGCCCGCCGGTTCGCCGGGGCCCTGCGGTCCTCGGTGGTGCCGCGGGGCGGCGGGCTGCTGCTGGTGGGCACGGAGCGGTACGAGCCGTGGCACCTGGCCGCGCACCTGGTGGACGAGGCCGCGTGGTCGGGCCGGCCGGAGCTGGCGCCCACGCTGGTACGGCACCGGGTGCGGCCGGGCGACCCCGGGCACCTGTCGGTGGGCCCGGGGCGGCTGGAGGCGGCCGGGCGGGGCGCGACGCTGCTGGTGGTGGCGCCGGAGCGGCCGGGCGGCGGCCTGCTGGAGCGGGTGCACGACGCGCGGCGGGCGGGTGCGACGGTGCTGTCGCTGGACGGCGGGGACCGGGAGGTGCACGGGCTGGCGCACGAGGCGCTGACGGTGACGGCGGAGGACGACGTGGATCTCGACGTGGTGCAGCACCTGGTGAGCGCCGCGGCCGGCGAGAACACCCTGCCGGCGGCCGGGCCCGGCCGCCGCCGTTTCCGGGACCGCCTGGCGCGTCTGACGGACCAGCTGACCGCCCCGCCCCCACAGCGCTGGTAGGGCGTTCGAGCCCGGGCGCCGCAACGGCTCCCGTGCCGGGGCTCCCGAGGCCGCCGACCTCGTGGGCGTGCCCCCTCTGGGGGGAGAGACGAGCCCGGAGGCGCCACGCCCCCACCCAACGGGCGTGGCCACCACGCGGCACCGCCCCTGGGGCACCGAGAAGGGGCGCCGCACCGGCCCGCACCGTCGGGGCGCCGACCGGGCGGGCCGTACCGGGCGGGCCGACCGGGCGGGCGGGGCCGTCAGGGGGCGTCGGGCCCCAGCGGGACGCGGCCCGTCAGGGCGTGTCGTCCTTGGGGGCGTCGTGCCATTTGGGGTCGGTCTCCCACTGGAGGTTGCGCTCCCGGGCGGTCTCCATGGCGTGGGAGGCCTCCTCACGGGTCGTGTACGGGCCGAAGCGGTCGGCCGCCCGGCACTCCGGCCCCTCCTCCACCCTTCCGTGCTTCAGGCAGTAGTACCACTCGCCCGGCTTTCCGACGGTGCGCCTCTTGAACAGGGCCATCTGGGCTCCTTCCTCTGTCGCAATGGTGCCCCGCGACGGCTGGTTAGACTCGCTGGCATGTCTGGCCAGTCGCTGCTCGTACCAGGGGAACTCTCCCCCACCCGTTCCGTTCCCGGATCCATCCGCCGCCCCGAGTACGTGGGCAAGCCCGCGCCGACGCCGTACACCGGCCCGGAGGTGCAGGACTCCGACACCATCGAGCGGATGCGCATCGCGGGCCGCATCGCCGCGCGGGCGATGGAGGAGGCCGCCAAGCACATCGCGCCGGGCGTGACCACGGACGAGCTGGACCGGGTCGCCCACGAGTACATGTGCGACCACGGCGCCTACCCGTCGACGCTCGGCTACCGGGGCTTCCCGAAGTCGCTGTGCTCCTCGGTGAACGAGGTCATCTGCCACGGCATCCCGGACTCCACCGTCCTGCGCGACGGGGACATCGTGAACCTGGACGTGACGGCGTACATCAACGGCGTCCACGGCGACAACAACGCCACCTACCTGTGCGGCGACGTGGACGAGGAGTCGCGGCTGCTGGTCGAGCGGACCCGCGAGTCGCTCAACCGTGCGATCAAGGCGGTCAAGCCGGGCCGGCAGATCAACGTCATCGGCCGGGTCATCGAGTCGTACGCCAAGCGCTTCGGCTACGGGGTGGTGCGGGACTTCACCGGGCACGGGATCAATTCCTCGTTCCACTCCGGCCTGATCATCCCGCACTACGACTCCCCGCACGCCACCACGGTCATCCAGCCCGGCATGACGTTCACGATCGAGCCGATGCTGACGCTCGGCACGCACGAGTACGACATGTGGGACGACGGCTGGACGGTGGTGACGAAGGACCGCAAGCGGACCGCGCAGTTCGAGCACACGCTGGTGGTCACGGACACGGGTGCGGAAATTCTCACGTTGCCCTGACGCTCCGAGCGGGTAGCGTTTTACCGACAGACCGTCGGGAACCAATTGACTCAGGCAATCCTCAGCAGGAAGATCGGCGGTAGTGGCGGCCACGGCTGCCACAATCCCGTCCCCTCGGTCCCCGGAGGCCCGCCTTGGACGCAAGCGGTACCGTCACCCCGTTCTCGACGCTCATCCGCACCGCATCGCACCAGCAGCACACCGAAGCGGAGAGCTCGACCTTCATGAGCGACCTGCTCGGCGGGCGGCTCGGCGTGGACGCCTACGCCCGCTACACCGAGCAGCTGTGGTTCGTGTACCGGGCCCTCGAAGGCGCCGCCGACGCGCTGCGGGACGACCCGGTCGCCGGGCCGTTCATACAGCCGGAGCTGTTCCGCACCGCCGAGCTGGAGCGGGACCTGGCCCACCTGCGCGGGCCGGACTGGCGCGCGGCGGCCGCTCCGCTGCCCGCCACCAGCGCGTACGCCGCCCGGGTCGAGGAGTGCGCCCGCACCTGGCCCGCCGGGTACGTGGCGCACCACTACACGCGCTACCTGGGCGACCTGTCCGGCGGCCAGATCATCCGGGACAAGGCCGAGCGGGCGTGGGGCTTCGCGCGCAAGGGCGACGGCGTCCGGTTCTACGTCTTCGAGCAGATCCCCAACCCGGCCGCCTTCAAGCGGGGTTACCGCGAACTGCTGGACCGGGTGAACGCCGACGACCTGGAGAAGCAGCGGATCATCGACGAGTGCAAGCGCGCCTTCGACTTCAACGGCGCGGTGTTCCGCCAGCTCGGGGACGAGTTCCCGCTGAGCGCCTGACCTTCAGCACCCGGCCCTCAGCGCCTGATCTCCCGTACGCGGCCGCCGAGTTCGATCGCACCGTCCGGGCCGGGTGCCGTCAGCAGCTGCGACCCGCGGCCCTGTGTGATGTTCAGCGCCCGGCCGAGGCGGGCGGTGAGCAGCAGGGCGGCGGCGCCCGTGGCCTCGTCCTCGTCGATGCCGTCGCCCCGCCCCGGGAACGCCCGCGCCCGCACCCGGCCGGCCGCCTCGTCCTCCCACGCCCACGCGTAGACCCACTCACCCGGTGGCGGCACGTCCAGCGCGTCCACCTCGGCGGCGGAGCCGTACTGGCGCACCGTCCGGGCCGGCGCCCACTCCGCGCGGGCCGTGATCCAGGTGAACTCGCCGTCGTACCGCGCCCACACCTCGCCCGCCGGCGGGTTCAGCACCTCCAGGTCCAGCAGCCAGGCCGTTCCGACGAGTGGGTGCCCGGCGAACGGCAGGCGCACTCCGGGCGTGTAGATGTCGACGACCCCGCGCTCGGGGTCGTCGACGAACACGGTCTCGCTGAAGCCCAGGTGCTTGGCGAACGCCTGCCGGGACGCCTCGTCGGGGTGGATCCGCCCGTCGCGTACGACGCCGAGGAGGTTGCCGTGGCGGCCGTCGCCTCCGCAGAAGACGGCAAGCACGTCGTATGCAGTGTTCACCCGGGCATTGAAGCACGCTGTCCGTACGCGGTCGGAGGGTACGGCGACGGCGTACCGAGGGAACCCGAACCCGGCGCTCGCGCCGTTCCCGGCCCCGGTAGGGTTCGGACGGTCATGTGGGGGTCGAGGAGCAGAGGCAACCGATGAGAAGGCGAGTCCCAGGGCGGGTGGCGGCGGCGCTCGCGGCGACGACGGTGCTGGCGCTGACGGCGAGCGGGTGCGTGACGGTGCACGGCGAGCTGGCCGTCGTCCCTTCGGCGACGAAGGCCGAGGCCGCTCAGGCCCTGAAGGATTTCACCGAGGCGTACAACAAGGCCGACAAGGCCTATGACCCGGCCCTGGACGCGGGCCGGGTGACCGGCGCGCTGGGGGCGATCAACCAGGCCGGGCTGAAGGCCCGCAGCGTCACCAGCCCGGGCGGCAACCCCGCCCACCGGCCGCTGGAGCTCACCGACGCCCGGTACGCCATACCCAAGAAGGCCGGGTGGCCCCGCTGGTTCGTCGCGGACACCGACTCCAACCGGGACGCCGACCAGGGCGCGGACGACAACCGCTGGGTGCTGGTCTTCGTACGCAACGGGCCCGAGCAGCTGTGGGAGGTCGCCTACCTGCAGATCCTGCCCGCCGGTGGGGTCCCGGAGTTCAAGACGGACCAGGACGGGTGGGCGGAGCCGGCCGCGCCGGACTCCACCACGCTGGCGGTGGCGCCGAAAAACCTGAGCGAGGAGTACTCCTCGTACCTCCAGACCGGCAAGCCGGCCCACTTCGCGGCCGGGGCGCACACCTCGGTGTGGCGTGACGAGCGTGCCAAGGTCGCCAAGCGGCCCGGGCTGGCCACGCAGTTCGTGGATCAGCCGCTGGACACCGGCGACTACGCCCCGCTCGGCCTGACGACCCAGGACGGCGGCGCGCTGGTCTTCTTCGCGACGCGGTTCTACGACCGGCAGGTGGCGGCCAAGGGCTACCGGCCGAAGGTGAGCCCCGACGTACGGGCGCTGATGACCGGGGAGGTCAGGAGCACCCTCACCAAGGAGTGGGTGTCCAGCCAGGCGGTGCTGGTGAAGCCGGCCGGCGCGCAGTCGGACCAGGTGACGTTCGTGGGCCGGCTTCAGGGCGTGACGGCGGCGACGGGCTCGTGACCGCCCGGGCCTCTACCGGCTGAGGGGCCAGGCCACCGAGTGGTGGTCGTCGTGCTCGTCGTACTGGTCGGCGTGGCGCGCGCACGCGTCGGTCAGCGCCTCCAGCAGGGTCAGCGGGTCCGGCAGCGGGTGCTCCGGGCCGCGCACCCACTCCACGCCCAGGCCACCGGGAAGGCGGGCGGGCGGTACGAGGACGTAGGAACCGCGGCAGTGCCAGCGCAGCCCCGGGTGCTCGTCCATCGTCTCGGGGTGGCAGTCCAGCTCGCACGGCCACCACTCGTCCTCGTCCTCGGGGGTGCCGCGGGTGGCGGTGAAGAACAGCATCCGGCCGCCCCCGGACTCGGCGACCGGGCCGACGTCGACGCCCTCGCCGAGGAGCCGCTCCAACGCGGCGCGACCGGCCTCCAGCGGAACGTCGAGGACGTCGTGGACCATGCCGGTCGCGGTGATGAAGTTGGCTTCCGGCTGGCCCTCGGCCCACCGCTCGATCTGGGCGCGGTCGGTGGTGGACTGGGTCTGCCAGGCGAAGGAGACGGGATGGCGGGCCGGAGTGGGACAGCCGACGCGCTCGCAGGAACATCGGTAGCCGACGGGGTACGCGGCGGGGGCGAGCGGCAGGCCTGCGGCGGCGGTGGCCCGGAGCAGATCTTCGCGGCTCGGGGTCTCGACGGCGGTCTTCTTCGGGCGCCGGCGCAGCCACTGCGCGAGTTTGTTCTCCGTGCCGCGGTAGCGGCCGATCCCGTCGCCCATCTATCCCCTCACACCTCTGCCAAGCCCTGCGGTCCCTGCCATGGTCCCACCATCCTGCGTCTTCGGTGACCGGAGTCCCGAACCTGAGGGGGGTGAGCGGTCCTCCGGCGGCGCCGAGCCGGTCGGGTTGCACGGTTATGGGGTGGTTCGCACCCCACTGCGGACGGTCTGGCGTGAGGAGCTCCACGGAGCGGCGAAGGGCCCGCGGCCGGGGATCACCGCGGGGCGAGGCCGTACAGGGCGTACTCGACGAGTTCGTCCGCGTACGCATGACTGAGCGGCCGGGTGCGCAGCAGCCAGCGGTGGGCCAGCGGGCCGACGAAGAGCTCCAGCGCGACGCGCGGGTCGATCTCCGGGCGGATCTGGCCCGCCTCCCGGGCGGCGGTCAGCCGCTTGACGTACAGCTGGAGCTGCGGCTCCAGCAGCTGCTCGACGAACTGGGCGCCGAGCTCGGGGTTCACCACGCCCTCGGCGGCGAGGGCCCGGGAGGGCGCCTCGTACTTCGGGTCGTTCATCTCGTCGACCGTGGCGCGCAGGACGAGCTTGAGGTCGGCCTCGAGGTCTCCGGTGTCCGGGATCTCGCTGTCCGCGTCACCGCCGAGCGCCTCGTTGGCCTGGACACCGAGGTCGACGAAGGCCTCCAGGAGTACGGCCGCCTTGGAGGGCCACCAGCGGTAGATGGTCTGCTTGCCGACCCCGGCACGGGCGGCGATGCCCTCGATGGTGGTCTTGGTGTAGCCGACCTCGCCGACGAGGGCGAGGGCGGCTTCGTAGATCGCGCGGCGGGAGCGCTCGCTGCGGCGTGTGGAGTCGGGTGCCTTGGTCTCAGCCATGTCTCCCAATCTAGCAGCGACGTGAGGCGAGACGTATCGTCTTGACAAGACGATACGTCTCGTTCATTGTTTGGTGCGTCAGCGGGTCCGCCCCGCGGGGGCGGACGGACAACGATCGAAGGGAGCCCACCCATGACCCGTGGTGGAGCAGGGAACATGCTCGGCGTCGGCGGCACCCGTAAGAACCTCTCCCGCAAGGCGCTGCGCGGCAGCGGCGGCGGAGCAGTCGGCCGGGGCGCCGATCCGGCCGCGCAGAAGCGGGAGTTGCTGCGGAAACTGAAGGAGGGGCGTACGGCACACGGCACTTCCTGAGCGCCGGCGTGAACTCACCCGTACGGTCCACTGCGCGAAGGCTCCTCACGGCGCACCATGGCATCCACGCACAGATCGTGCGCCTGCCGTCCGTGAGGAGCCTTCCTTGCCTCGTGACGCATCACCCCGCCGTTACCTGATGTGCCCACCCGCGCACTTCAAGGTGACGTACTCCATCAACCCCTGGATGGACCCCGCGAAACCGGTCGACCTGCCGCTCGCCCTCACCCAGTGGGAAGACCTGCGGGACCGGTACGCAGCGCTCGGCCACACCGTCGAGCTGCTGGAGCCCCGTGCCGACCTGCCCGACATGGTGTTCGCCGCCAACGGCGCCACCGTCATCGAGGGCCGGGTGCTCGGGGCCCGGTTCGCCTTCGCCGAACGCGCCGCCGAGGCCGCGGTGCACCGGGAGTGGTTCCGTGCCCACGGCTTCGCCGACGTGCGCGAACCCGATCACGTCAACGAGGGCGAGGGCGACTTCGCGGTGACCTCGACGTACATCCTGGCGGGGCGCGGCTTCCGCTCCAGCCCGCTGTCGCACGACGAGGCGCAGGAGTTCTTCGGGCGGCCGGTGATCGGCCTGGACCTGGTGGATCCCCGCTACTACCACCTCGACACGGCCCTGTGCGTCCTGGACGACGCGGCCGGCGAGATCATGTACTACCCGGGCGCGTTCTCCCCCGGCAGCCGCTCGGTGCTGCGGCGGCTGTTCCCCGACGCGCTGATCGCCGAGGAGGAGGACGCGGAGGCGCTCGGGCTGAACGCGGTGAGCGACGGCAGACATGTGCTGCTGCCGCAGGCCGCGGTGGGTCTGTTCCGGCCGCTGCGGGACCGGGGCTTCGAGCCGATCGGCATGGACCTCGGTGAGCTGCTCAAGGGCGGCGGCAGCGTGAAGTGCTGTACGCAGGAGCTGCGCGCCTGACCGGTGGCCCGACGGCAGGGGGCCGGCCCGTGCGGGCCGGCTCCCGTGCGCGGTTTCGCCCGGTCAGTCGTCGAGCTTGATGACGTAGCGGGCGATGTCGCCGTGGAGCGTCAGCTCGGCTTCGCCCTCGGCGTCCGCGTACTTCCCCGTGCCGCCGGTGATGGCCGAGCGCCCGCCGTGCGGAAGGCGGCCGAAGCGGTCGATGGAGTCGCTCAGGCTGATGCTGCCGTCGTCGGTGCGCAGCACGCGGTGGCACAGGGCGACATAGCCGTGGCGCGTCACGTCGACGGCGCTGCAGTGCGCCGAGGCGTCGCCGATCTTCTTGCCGGGCTTGCCCTTCTTGTTGGTGTACAGGTGGGAATGGACGGTCCAGTCGGCGCCGACGCGCAGGCGCTCCGGCTTGCCGTCGGACTGCTTGACCGCGAGCCAGTCGAGCACCTTCACGGAGTCCTTGGGCGCGTCCTTCGGCGTGGGCTTGGGCGCCGCCTCGGCGGTGAAGGTGAGGGCGGTGGTGGCGAGCATCGCGGACGCGGCGGTCAGCACGCAGGCGGTGAGGCGGCGCGAGCGGGTGCGCGGCAAGGGAACCTCCAGGGGGAGTGCGGGGCTGGAACGAGCCCACCGGTGGTGGAACGAGCCCACCTCAACTCCGCCGGGGCACCCCGGGCAATGGCCACGGGCGCCACGTCACCCGCGTGGTCGCGCACCGTCACCCCGTCAGCGGGGCGGCCACTCGTCCCCCCAGGCGGCGTCGCGGGCGGACTTGTAGAGGGTGCCGTGCCGCTTGGTCACCGTCTCGCGGCGCAGCCCGTCGTCCTCGGTGCACAGGTCCAGCAGGACCTGGCCCTTGCGGATCTGGGGCTTGCGGGTGACCCGGGCCGGGGCGGGGACCACGGGGAACCGGCTCGCCACGACGTAGGCGAACTTCTCGTCCTCGTAGGCGAGCGAGCCGCCCTTCACCTGACGGTGGAGGGAGGAGCGGCTGACCCGGGCGGCGAAGTGGCACCAGTCGGTGCCCGGCTCGATGGGGCAGGCGCCGCTGTGCGGGCAGGGCGCGGCGATCGTCAGCCCGGCCGCGATCAGCAGGTCGCGGGCGGCGATGATCCGGGCGTAGCCGTCGGGGGTGCCGGGCTCGACGATCACGACGGCCTGCGCGGCGCGGGCGGCTTCGGTGACGAGGGCGGCGCGGTCCTGCTCGGTGAGCTCGTTGAGGACGTACGACACGGTGACGAGATCGGTGCTCTCGAGACGGAGCGCCGCACTGATCCGAGAGCGCTGCCATGTCGCGCTCTCCAGGGACGGGATCCCCGACGCGGCCGCCAGCTCGCGGCCCAGCGCCAGCGCCGGCTCGGCCCAGTCCAGCACCGTGGTGCGCGCCGAGGAGTCCCACGCTTCGGCGACCGCCCAGCTCGCCGCGCCGGTGCCGCCCCCGATGTCGGTGTGCGTACCCGGCGCCCATTCCGGGGCGGCCTCCCTCAGCGCGTCCAGCACCGCCCGCACCGCTTCGAACGTCGCGGGCATCCGGTACGCGGCGTAGGCGGCCACGTCGGACCGGTCCCGCAGCACGGGGGCGCCGGTCGGGACGGTCCCCCGGTAGTGGGCGATGAGCCGGTCGACGGCCTGCGCCGCCTGCGTCGGCGGGAGCCCGTCGAGCAGCCCGGCGAGGGCGCCGCGCAGGGCTTCCGCGGTGGGGAGGGAGGCGTTCACCGATACATGGTAGGCGGCCGCCCGGCCCCTCCGGGACGGCCGGAAACAGCCCCGCCCCCTTGTCGCGCGAACTGCTCGGCGGCGTGCGGCAGTTGCTACGCTGGCGGCCCGTCGGCCGGGTGGGAGGACCATGAGACAGCGGATCGTACGCCTGGCCCTGGTGGCCGGCGTGACCGTCCTGGCCCTGCTGATCCTGCTCGCCACCTGCGGAACCGGCGACGAGCACGCCACCGCACCGCCGGCCGGAGCGACCCGGTCCACGACCAAGGGCGCCGCACCCGTGACCCGGCTGACCGTCCCGGCCGCGTACGACACCTCGCGCGGCTGGGAGATCACCGGCCTCTCCCCCGAGTACGTCGTCGCCCGCAGGAGCGGGGTGCTCGCGTACCTGGAGCGCGTCGACGGCACCCGCTACCGCCTCCGCACCCTCGACGCGCGGACCGGGCGCCACGGCTGGGCGGGGCGGCCGTGGCGGCCGCTCGGCGACCCCGGGAGCTTCCCCGGCCTGCTCGCCGTCACCAAGGAGGACCGGCAGTTCTTCGTGACGTGGTCGTACGGCAGGACCGGCGACGATCCACTGACGACGGCCGGCAGCTTCGTGTCGCTCGACGTGTACGACGCGGCCGACGGCACCCGGCAGCGGGTGGAGGTGCCGTGGCCGGACGTCCCGATAGTGACCGGCACCGGGCCGGGCGTGCTGATCAGCGACGGGCGGGCGAGGAGCGCGGTCGTCGCCCCGGACACCGGCGAGGTGAGCTCCGTTCCGCCGCCGCGCCTCGGCTACCCCAAGGGCTGCGCGGAGTGCCGGCGGCTCACCGCCGTACGCGGGGTGACGTCGAAGGGCCTGCTGGTGAGCGGCGCGCGGGGTTTCTGGGTGCCGGGCGGCTGGTTCAGCCGCGACCGGGCGCCGGCCGGCGCCGACCGGGCGAGCGGGGTGCCCGCCTCGCTGACGTCCGGGCACGTCCTGGCGCGGTGGCGGCCGCAGAAGGGCGCGGCGCGGGCGGCCACGCACGACATCTGGGCGGTCCACGAGGCGGGGACGGGCAGGCCGCTGGTGAAGGCGGAGTGCCGCAGACCGGCGATCGAACCGGGCGAGTACCCGCAGGCGGTGGTGTCGCCGGGCGGCCGGTACCTGATCGCGGGGAGCCTCGCCTTCGACCTGGACGCGCGGACCGGCCGCTGCTTCGAGGAGGCGGACGGATCCAAGCCGCTCACGCTGACCACCGTGACGGACGGGGGCGTGGCGTACGGCGCGAGCGGTGCCCGTGGCGCGGCGGACGCCCTGGCCGGCGGGGGCAGCCCGGTCGCGGTGGACCTGGCGACCGGGGTGCCCGAGGCGCTCGCGGGGACCGTACGGCTGCCGGTGGCCCAGGTGGCCGGGGTGGGCGTCTTCCGCTGGACGGACGCGCGCGACCGCGTCCACCTGGTCGGCTACGCGGGACGCGGCTGACGCTGCTGCCAGGGGCGGCACAGGCCCAGGAAGCAGGCGACGGCGCCGAGCGCGCACACCAGCTGGACCACGGCCATCGGCACCGCCGTCGCCTCGCCCGCGATGCCGACGAGCGGTGAGGCCACCGCGCCGACCAGGAACGAGGACGTGCCCAGCAGCGCGGAGGCGGAACCGGCCGCGTGCGGGGTGCGCATCAGGGCCTGGGCGTTGGTGTTGGGCAGCGCCAGGCCCATGGCCGACATCAGGACGAACAGCCCGGCGGCGACCGGCACGAGCCCCACTTCGCCGAAGGCCCCGCTCGTCATCAGCAGCAGCGCGCCCGCCGCCAGGGTGATCACCGCGAGGCCGAAGCCCAGCACCTTGTCCAGGCTGACCCGGCCCACCAGCAGCTTGCCGTTGATCTGGCCGACCGCGACGAGCCCGACCGAGTTGACCCCGAACAGCAGGCTGAAGGTCTGGGGCGAGGCCCCGTAAATCTCCTGAACAACGAATGGACTGGCAGATATGTAGGCGAACAGGGCGGCGAAGGCGAGCCCGCCCGCGAACACGTAGCCGGAGAACACCCGGTCGGCGAGCAGGCCGCGCATCGTCCGCAGCGCCGCCCCGACGCCGCCGCCGTGCCGCTTGGCGGGCGGGAGCGTCTCACCGAGCCACTTCCAGACGACGAGGGTGAGCAGGACGCCGACCAGGGTGAGGGCGTGGAAGACCCCGCGCCAGTCGGTGATCCGGAGGATCTGGCCGCCGATGAGCGGGGCGACGACCGGGGCGACTCCGGAGATCAGCATGAGGGTGGAGAAGAACCGGGCCATCTCGACCCCGTCGTACAGATCACGCACCACGGCCCGGGCGATCACGATGCCGGCCGCGCCCGCGAGGCCCTGGAGCAGCCGGAACGCGATGAGCAGTTCGGGGCTTGGGGCCAGGGCGCAGACGGCGGTGGCGGCGATGTAGACGAGCATGCCGATGAGCAGCGGGCGGCGGCGCCCCCACTTGTCGCTCATCGGGCCGACGACGAGCTGGCCGAGCGCCATCCCGGCGAGGCAGGCGGTGAGCGTCAGCTGGATGGTCGCGGCGGGCGCGTGCAGGGCCTGGGTGACCTCCGGCAGGGCCGGGAGGTACATGTCCATGGACAGCGGCGGCAGCGCGGTGAGCCCGCCGAGGACGAGCGTGACGAGCAGACCCGCCCGCCGCGCGGCAGCCCCGGACGCGGCGGGCTCGGTGGGGGCGGCGCCGGGGCGGGCGGGCTCGGTGGGCAGCGGGGTTCCGGGGCCAGGGGTTCCGGGGCCGGGGGTTCCGGGCGCGGCAGAGGCCGGTGCGGCGGTCTCCGGGCGTTCGGTCGGTATGTGTCCTGGTGTGCTCGGGCCGCTCTCCGGCATCTCATCTCCTGCTGTCGGGTCCGGCCCTATGCTCTCAGCTCCCCCGCGATGGTTGAAACCTCAATAGTGAAAAGTCGTCGACGAGGAGGTCACACGGGTTCGAGCCCCGGGTCGCCCGCCTCGGTCACGAACGAGGCGGCCGTGGTGACCGGCGCGCCGGGTGTCGTCACGTGGGACACCGTCCGGTAGTCGGCGCGGGCCCGCTCGCCCGTCAGGGAGACGGTCACATAGCCGCGCCGCCCGTTGTAGAACTTCAGGTGCGGGTTGGCGCGGGTGAGGTTGTCCCAGTTGGCGGGCCTGTCGGCGCCGTCCTTGCCGCTGGCGATCGACGTGGCGACGATCTCGGTGCCGACGGTCCGTGACGCCGGGTCGTCGAAGTCGGCCTTGAGGTCGAAGGCGTACCCGACGTGCACGTCGCCCGTGAGGACGATCAGGTTCTCGATCCCGGCCGCCGCCGCGCCGTCCAGGACGCGCCGCCGGGAGGCGGGGTAGCCGTCCCAGGCGTCCATGGAGAGCTTGAAGTCGGGGGTGGGGACGTTGCGCCGCTGGGCGAAGGTGACCTGCTGGGGGACGACGTTCCACACGGCGTCCGACTCCTGCCATCCGTCGAGCAGCCAGCGTTCCTGCTCGGTGCCGGTCATGGTGCGCGAGGGGTCCTCGGACTCGGGCCCGGGGGTCTGCCAGCCGTCGCCGTAGGCCTGGTCGGAGCGGTATTGGCGGGTGTCGAGGATGTCGAACTGCGCGAGGCGCCCGAAGCGCAGCCGCCGGTACAGCCGCATGTCGGGGCCGGTGGGCCGCTGCGGGGCGCGCAGCGGCTGGTTCTCCCAGTACGCGCGGTACGCGGCGGCGCGGCGCAGCAGGAACTCCTCGGGGGGTACGTCGTTCTCCGGGGTGCCGCCCGCGTAGTTGTTCTCCGTCTCGTGGTCGTCCCAGGTGACGACGAACGGATGGGCGGCGTGCGCTGCCTTCAGGTCCGGGTCGGACTTGTAGAGGCCGTAGCGCAGCCGGTAGTCCTCCAACGTGACGGTTTCTCGGTTGAAGTGGGCGGGGAGCCGGCGGTCGGTGTGGTTGCGGGCGCCACCGGTGGCGTTGACGGCGTACTCGTACAGGTAGTCGCCGAGGTGGAAGACGGCGTCGAGGTCCTCGTCGGCGAGGTGCCGATAGGCCGTGAAGTAGCCGTCGTGGTACGCCTGGCAGGAGACGGCCGCCAGTTTCAGCTCGCCGACGCGGGCGCCGGGGCGGGGCGCGGTGCGGGTGCGGCCGACCGGGCTGATCCAGGCGCCGGCGCGGAAGCGGTAGTAGTAGACGCGGTCCGTGCCGAGGCCGGGGACCTCGACGTGCACGCTGTGGTCGAGCTCCGGGTGGGCGGTGGCCTGGCCGCGTCTGACGACACGGGTGAACCGGGCGTCGTGGGCGAGCTCCCAGCGGACCTTGACGCGGCTCCGGGGCATGCCGCTGCCGGGTTCGTACGGGCGGGGCGCGAGGCGCGTCCAGAGCAGCACGGAGCCGGGCAGGGGGTCGCCCGAGGCCACGCCGAGGGTGAACGGGTCGTCGGTGATCGTCCTGGCGTCGGCCTCCGCGGCGTGGGCGGTGCCCGGCAGGTTCACCGAGAAGGCCAGGGCGGCGGCCGCCCCGGTGGCGGTGAGGAAGCCGCGGCGGCCGAAGTGGCGGGCGGCGGCGCGGAGTTCGGGTGCGTGTTCGGCTTCCCGCCGGGCGCTGGGACGGTGTGCGGGCGTCATGGACCCCTCCCCTGACGATGAGTGTCAGAGGCATCTCAGTAGCACTGGTTGTCAGGTACACAACATCCACATGTCGGCCATATGAGTTCCGCGTGCCGGACTCTCCCGTACCCTGCGGCCCCATGAGCGCTGTACGGAGGATCGCGGTGGTGACGGGGGCCGGCTCGGGCATCGGCCGGAGCGTGGCGCTTGCGCTGGCGGAGGACGGCTGGGCCCTGGTGCTGGCCGGCCGCCGCGCGGAGCCCTTGTCGGAGACGGCGGCCCGCGCCGGTACGGACGCCCTCTGCGTCCCGACCGACGTCACGTCGGCCGACGCGGTGACGGCCCTGTTCGCGGCAGCCCGGGACCGCTTCGGCCGGGTGGACCTGCTGTTCAACAACGCGGGGACCTTCGCCGGGGGCGGCACGCCGGTCGAGGACCTGGACCACGAGACGTGGCGCGCGGTCGTCGACGTCAACCTGACGGGCGCGTTCCTGTGCGCGCAGGCGGCGTACCGGCAGATGAAGGAGCAGTCGCCGCAGGGCGGCCGGATCATCAACAACGGCTCCATCTCGGCGCACGTGCCACGGCCCCACTCGATCGCGTACACGGCGACCAAGCACGCCATGACCGGTCTGACGAAGTCACTGTCCCTGGACGGCCGCCCCTACCGCATCGCGTGCGGCCAGATCGACATCGGCAACGCGGCCACGGAGATGACCGAGCGCATGCAGGCGGGCATCCTCCAGGCGAACGGCCGACTGGCGCCCGAACCGGTCATGGACGCGGCGGACGTGGCCCGCACGGTGGCCCACATGGCGGCGCTGCCGCTGGAGGCCAACGTCCAGTTCGCGACGGTGATGGCCACGGCGATGCCCTACATCGGCCGCGGCTGACCCCGCCGGAGGGCCGGGACCCGCTTCACGCCTGGCCCGTCTCGAAGCGGCTCACCTTCCCGTCGTCGCCCACCATGAACCGCCACGCCGTCCGCATCTCGCCCCAGGTGTCGTTGCGGTAGAGGACGACGAGGGCGCGGCCGTCCGCCTGCTCCGACTCGACGTCCATGCGGCCGCCCGAGGAGAAGATCTCCTTCTCGGCCCACTGGTCCAGATCCCGGTCGGAGCCGTCGTCGGACATGGTGGCGCCGGGCGTGAGCGCGGCGGCGAACGCGGCTCGGTCGCCCGCGTTGACGGCGGCGACGAAGGCGCGTACGGCGGCGTCGGTGAGCTGGTCCACGGGGATGGTCACGGTGTCTCCTTCGGTACGGTCACGAGTACGGCGGCGCCTCAGCCGTACACCCCCGTACCCCGCTCCCCGTGGACCTTGCGCCACCCGTGGCGCGTCAGCCCTTCGCCTCGGCGACGTGCGCGAACCACGTTTCCAGGCCCGCTCGGTACCCCGGGCGTCGTCCCGGCACCCCACCCACGCGCCCGAGGTGCGGCTGTGGCGGTTCGACGTCGGGTTCTACAACCTGTTCCTGGCACTCGGGCTGATCGCCGGCTTCGTCGCGCTGCGCCTGGGGCACGTGACCACGGGTCGGCCCCTGATCGTCTACCTCTCCGCCTTCACGATCGGAGGCGGGATCACGCTCTTCGTCTCCGACCCGAAGCTGTGGCGCGGCTCCCTGGGGCAGGCGGTCCCGCCCTGGTGGTCCTGGACGCCGACGTCGTCGGCTAGGGGCCGTCCGGCCACCGCTCGACCGCGCGCGCCACGTCCGCCAGGTCACGCTCCACCGCCTTGGCCACCACCCGGCGCCCCAGGCCGCCCAGCAGCCTGCCGAGCAGCCCGCGCGGCGGGCGGGCGGAGAACGCCATCCGGACCGTGGTCTCCCCCGGCCCCGCCTCCCGCACGGTGAACTCCGAGACGTACGTCGCGCCCCGGGACTCGGCCTCCACCACGTACCGGGACGGGGCCTGGCAGGCGGTCACCCGCATCTCCTCGACGGCCTCCCTGCCGAACATCCGCCGCGTCTCGATCCACCGGGCGCCGGCCTGGAACGGGCCCTCGGTCAGCACCTCCACCCGGGTGACGCCGCTCAGGGTGCCGGGCAGGCCGTGCAGATCGGTGAGCGTCTCCCAGACCCGGTCGCGCGGGGCGGCGATGCGGCGTTCGACGGTGACGACGGTGACCTGTGGTGTGTGGCCCATGCCCGGATTGTCACCTAACCTGCCCCGAGCCGCGCGGCACCGGCCCGGCCGGCAGTCGGCCGTCCCGCGGGCCGAACGTCCGCACCGCCTCGGCGTCCGTGGTGACCGATCGGAGGTAATGGTCCGCCCAGGAACGGCAGTCGTGGTAGCCCGACCCCTTCACCACGTGTTCGACGGCACTGTCGACGTCGAAGCGGGTGTGGCCCAGGTGTACGTGGCCGTCCCGCAACAGCACCCAGGGGCTGCCCGTCCGCCCGTACGGCATGCCGATGCTGCCCACGTTGATCACCAGCCGCTCGTCGACGAGCCGCATGAACGGCATGTGCGTGTGCCCGCACACCACGGTCCGCACATCGTCCGGCAACTCGGCGAAGACCTCCTCCCAACGCTCCAGGCGGGTGTCGACCAGGACGACCTCGTCGTCGTCACGCGGGGTCCCGTGACAGAAGACCACCTTGCCGAACCCGTCGACGTCCAGGGTCACCGGGTGCGGAAGGCTCGCCAGCAATTCCACGTGTTCGTCCTTGAGCTGCTGGGCCGCCCACAGGTCGATCTCCCACGCCTCCTCAGCCACCGGGCCCTCCCCCCTCGCGAGTGACACCAGCTCACGATCGGAGTTGCCGCGCACCAGCACGGCCTTGTCCCCCAGGGCACGCAGCCGGTCGAGTACCTCCACCGGCTGCGGTCCGGCCGCGTGGTCTCCGGTGACGACGATCAGGTCGGCAGCCATGACTTCGGGCTCGTCCAGTACCGCTTCGAGCGCGGGCAGCACGCCGTGAATGTCGGACAGAACAGCGACACTTGCAACCATGGGGTGGCCCTTCCGTGGGGATCGCGTGGTCTACCGGCTGTGCGCGGGTGGCAGAAGGGACGGAGTTCCGTGCCCCCGCTCACCCTGTAGTGCCCGGCCGGCAACGGCCGTAGCGCGCCCAGAAGCAGCACGGACTCCGGGGCGACTCCCGATGCTGCGTACGCTCTTTGGGCGGACCGTACGGAGCTGACCCACGAGAAGGTTCCGGTCGAGCCCCTCCCCCACTGGGCGCGCACTGCGGGCCACCGTGCGTACGAAGGGCCCTGACCTGCGATTCCGCTGGTCAGAAGCCCTGGGGGCAGACGAGTCGGGGTGTACGCCGGGGACAGTCTCCACAGCGCTATGACCTGCACAAACGTGCAAGGAGGGCGCTTTCGTGGCTACCTTGATGGCTACGTAACGAGACGGCCCCGCCCGGGAGCGGTCCGGACGGAGGCTTCGTCATCCTCGGAGTTCAGACGGTCCGCTCGATGTGCTCGAAAATGTCCGAGTCGGTCTCCTGCTGCCAGGCCGGAAGGTCGGCCCAGTCGGCAACTCCCACGAGACGCGCGACCGGATCCGGGAGCGCACCCCGGCCGTCCGAAAGATCGAGCACACCATCGAGTACCTCGACCTGGTCGGCTCCTGCCACGGGTTCGTGGCCACCTTGGGCAGGCTGGTCCCCCAGCTGCGCGGGCAGGAGTTCACCGAGGACGAGCGCGAGACCGTCCGCCGGCAGATCGGCCGGGTCCGTGCCGCGGCGGACTGGCTCGAAGGTGCTCTCGACAACGGCGAGTTCACCCTGGACGAGCAGCTGGTCCAGCTGCTCAAGGGCGAGGAGTAGCCGTGCCGCGGCGCCGGGAGGCGCGGCCGCTGGCCGAGCACTACGGCGACCTGGTCCGCGTCGCTCTGATGGAACCCAGGCCTGCCGGCCTGCATACCTACCAGCTCATCGCCGCCACCCGCCTCACCCGCTCCCAGGTCGGCCGGGGTATCCGGCACGTCCGTGACATCGTCGCCGCCGAGAACCTGACGCCGTTTACCTGGACCCGCAGGGACGGCTACATGTTCTCCGACGACCCCGCCGACTGGATCGAGTACGACAAGCGGCAGTTCCGGCAGATCCTCGGCCGACTCACCCGGGTGATCACGGGCACGCTCGACCCGCACCTGGCCCGCTACCCCGACGACGAATGGGCCCAGCTCGCCACCGCCCAACTCACGGGGGTGCGCGCCACACTCGCCCAACTCGCCAAATAGCCCCCGGTCACCCGTCGATCACCCCTGCCGAGCCCGCGATGCCCACTCCCGCCCGTCGCCGCCGCTACCCCTCCGACACCTCCGTTGCCGAATGGGCCCTGCTGGAGCCCTTGCTGCCGGTCCCGGCCTGCCAGACCAAGACCGGCGGGCACCCGGAGAAGTGGCCACGGCGGGACATCATCGACGGCATCCGCTACATCGTCGACAACGGCGCGAAGTGGCGGGCCTTACCTGCGGATTTCCCACCCTGGGAGACGGTCTACGGGTTTTTCTGGAGGTGGAACCGAGCCGGGGTCATCACCTACATCCGCGACCAGCTCCGCCGTCGGATCCGTACCGGCAAGGGCCGCTGCCCGCGCCCGGTGACACTGATCGTCGACTCCCAGTCGGTCAAGGGCGCCTCCAGCCGCGGCTACGACGCCGCGAAGAAAATCAACGGCCGCAAACGACATATCACCGTGGACACGCTCGGCCTGCCCGTGGTGATCACGGTGACGCCCGCTGACATTCAGGACCGCGACGCCGCCCGCGACGTCTTCTGGCGCCTGCGCCTCACCCAGCCGCAGATCACACAGATCTGGGCCGACCGCGGCTACGCCGGCGAGCTCGTGGACTGGGCCCGCAAACGCCTGTGGCTCAACCTGCACATCGTCCCCCGGCCCAAGGGCACCAAGGGCTTCGTTGTCCTGCCCCGCCGCTGGAAAGTCGAACGCACCATCGGCTGGTGCATGAACGCACTCCGCAACGCACGCGACTACGAACGGCTGCCCCAGCACGCCGAAGCCCACCTGAACTGGGCACTCATCACCCTCATGACCAGGCGGCTGACCGGAAGAAGTCCGTACCCGGTTGGACGAAGAAGCAGACGCCCACTGGCTGAGTCAGCCTATGAGGACGACAAACCTCACACAGTTACCAGATCTCCAAGGTCCCTGACCAGACTTTGTATTGCTCGACGCGATGCAAGATAAGGGGCTGGAGGCGCCGGAAGAAACCGTTCGCGTATCGGTCACGGTACCGCTGGCCGAACGCATCATGAACCCAACTCACGTCACCAGACGCCATTTACAGTCAATCGCAGCCGTCTATTTGGACGCGCTATTCTTGAATAGGGGAGTGATGAAGTTGCTCAGGATGTCGAGCGCCTCAGGCGAGGTTTCGCGCACAATCTTCGGGTCTCGCGCAACTTCAGGAATGCCGTCGTAGAGCTCCGGATCGACCCCTTTCCGTTCAGGCCGAGCGCCGGGAATTTTTTCGTTTAGCTTTTGCGCCGACTCTTCGGCGGACGTGGCTTGACTTCCGGTGCTTCCGAAGATGCTCTTGAAGTCGGCTCCGCCGCAGTGGTTGAGGGCGGAGCCGAGCGGAAGCCCGGCGAGATTCCCACCAGCCGTCCCCGTGCCGTGATGAGTGGTTCCGGTCGCGCGGGCTCCCGTGTTCTGGTTGGCGCAGCTTGTACCGAAGGCGGGGGAGAGGAAATCCCCGACCCCGCCGGCTGAAGCGGGAGCTGCTGTGGCGACGCTGACGCCTGCGGCGATGACGAAACCAAAAGATGTGGCGGTCTTTCGTTTGATCATGTCCGGATAACGACAAACGCGCACGCCAGTCACTCCGACGACCTGCGGGGCGGGTTCAAAAACAGGTTGTCAGAACCGATTACAACCTGCAAAGCAAACTTCCCCCCATTTGAGGACTCAAGGGCGGCGAAGTCATTGCAAATCTGAGATACCAAGGTCCTGCAAAATCTGGCGGAAGTCGATGGCGCTGCCTTCGACCCCCGCAGGGACATCTGCGCCGCCGCATCGGTTGAGGGCACTGCCGAGGGGTAGTCCGGCAACGTTGCCGCCGGCGGTGCCGGTCGTGTGTGTGGTGGATCCTGTCGCGCGTGCTCCATTGTTTAGGTTGGCGCATGCGGTGCCGAAGGCGGGTGAGAGGAAGTCACCGACACCACCCGCCGCTGCGGGGGCGGCTGTCCCGACACCGGTTCCGACGATCGCTGCAGCAACAACAGCAGTGCTCATGGCCTTGTGAGTGCTCATGTTCCGGCGAACGATCGACGACTGCAGCAGTCACCGGTGGGTTGGCACTGTCCCACGGTCAAGAGATTGAGACCGCCAGCGTCGGGTTCAGAAACAGGCACTGAGAGTCGCGCCCAGCCCGCCAACCCGTCGGCCATGGCAGTCATGCCGTCCAGCTTCAGCGCCTGGCGGGCTCCTCGCGGCGCACGAGGGAGGGACCCTAGCACTCCGGCAGACGCTCGGCACGGTGTGAGAACACCCAAGAACGCCTGCGGATACCGGCCACGGTCTCGTATGAACCGTACATGGTCCCGGGAAGGCCACATTGCTCTACTTGAGCCGCCCCCCGGCCGCTCACCTGCCCCGAGGAACCCACATGAGCGTCTTTCGAAAGCCAGATCCGACAAGCGTCGGTTCCTCTGCCGGCGACCGGCCTGCGATCGCCCGGCGACCTCTGCTCGGAGGAGCGGCGGCCCTGTCCCTCGGCCTCCTGGGCTGCACGTCGAGCGGCTCGAAGGAGCAGCCCGTCCCGGCGGGCCGCGCCACCGCCGCAAGCGGCAAGCCACCGCTCGTGAAGGTCCACCTGCTCGGGACCGGGGGGCCCGAGATGTCGACCACCCGCAAGGGGATGTCCACCCTCATCGTGGCCGGCGGGCAGAAGCTGCTGTTCGACGTGGGACGCGGGGCCACGCAGAACATGTACGAATCGCGGATCAACCCCAAGGGCGTCACCAAGGTCTTCCTGACCCACCTCCACAACGACCACTACGAGGACCTGCCGAGCCTGTGGCTGAACCCGTGGTTCATGCTCGGGAGGAAGGAGCAGCTAGAGGTCTGGGGACCTCCCGGAACGGCGGGGATGGTCGCCGGCATGCGGGCGATGTACGCCCACGATCTGGAGCACCGTTCGAACGACCTGTTCAAGAAGTCGTACCTGGACGTCCACGTCCACGAGATACGGCCGGGGGTCGTCTACGACAAGGGCGGCGTCAAGGTCACCGCGTTCACCGTGGAGCACAAGGACGGCAACCCCGCGTACGGCTACCGCTTCGACCACGCGGGGAAGTCCGTGCTGCTCTCCGGGGACACCACGTACCACCGGAACGTCGTCGAGCACGGCAAGGGTGTGGACCTCCTCGTGCACAACGTCATCGCCTTCGACGAGGAGCTGACCCGGTCGGGCAAGCTGAAGGCCGTCGAGGAGAAGCTCACCACGCCCGAGCAGGCGGGGCGGGTGTTCTCGGAGGCGCGGCCGCGGGTGGCCGTGTTCTCGCACATCGCGAAGAAGGGTCTGCACGGCAAGGCGGGCGACGACGTGGTCATGGCGCGGACGAGGAAGGCGGGGTACGACGGCCCGCTCCACATGGGCCTGGACCGCATGACCGTCGAGATCGCCGACGACGTCAGGGTCAGCCCGCCGATCCCCACAGCCGGTCTGCCTGAGCTGGACAGCCCCGACACCAAGCTCTGAGTACGTGGCGACACCCGAACCGCCGGCCGACTGCACGGCCAAAACGGGTGCGGGTGCGGCCGGCAGATGCTCCACCTGGCCGGGCTGTAACAAAACCCCGAGCCCTGCCTCGCCGTTCTGGAGACCGCCTCGGACACCAGGCAAAATGCCAGACCAGGGGCCTCTCCCCAAAGGGGCGGCAGACGAGTCGGGCTGTACGCCGGGTTCTGTGCCCCGGGACCTCGCGGTCGTCGGGGCGACGGCCATCCATCTAGGACCGGCGTTGCCGCCGGCCTCGTGCGGTCTACCCGCGGACTCGGGCGGGCAGCCCTCAAACGTCCGCGCAGGACACCGAGGTGCCCCTCTTGACCTTGCTCCGGGTGGGGTTTACCTAGCTGCCCAGGTCACCCTGGGCACTGGTGGTCTCTTACACCACCGTTTCACCCTTACCGAGGACCGAGGTCCCCGGCGGTCTGCTTTCTGTGGCACTGTCCCGCGGGTCACCCCGGGTGGCCGTTAGCCACCACCCTGCCCTGTGGAGCCCGGACGTTCCTCGGGAAGATCCCCGAAGGGTCTCCACGCGGCCGTCCGCCCGGCTCGTCTGCCGTGCCGCCCATGGTACCCGCACGGCTTCAGAGGAAGTCGGCGGTCTCCAGGTCGAAGCCGAACGGCTCGGGGAGGGCAAGCGGCTTGCCGAACGGAACGGTGACCACCTGACGGTAGTCCTCGCGCTCCGGGTCGCTGAAGAGGGTCACCGAGGACGACTCCCGGTCGACCAGCAGGTACAGCGGGATGCCGCCGCGCGCGTAACAGCGGCGCTTGGTCTCACGGTCCCGCTGCGGCCGGCTGGAGGTCACCTCGACGACGAGTGCCACGCCGTCGCACGGCATCCAGGACTCCGCGCCACGGAAGAGCCTCAGCTCGGCGGGGGCGAAGGTCACGTCCGGGATGACGTGAGTCCTGGGGCAGGTGCCACCGCTCGGCAGCTTGAGGCCCTTGTTGCCGGAGACGTCCATGTCGGTGCGGGAGCGCCTGATCACCTGCCTCACGATCAGGCTGTTGTAGTCCTCGTGGTCCCCGTCCGGCGGCGGCGTCACGACAATCTCCCCCTCGATCAGCTCGGCTCGGAAGCCCTCCGGCGTCTCCAACGCCAGGAAGCCCTCCAGCAGGACATCCGCCTGCGTGAGCGGTTCATGTGCCATGGCAGTCATGTCACGCCCCTTCCTCGGTCGCTCGTCAGACTGGGACATCGCCGGGCCGCCTGTCCGTGAGATGGGAGTCGTTCCCTCGATCGTGGCACATGATCGAGGACGGCCGCGGGATTGCGGTTGACCTTGCCGCAGCGTCAACGTTTCTACTGGCGTCATGCGGATCGGAGAGATCGCCGGCCTCGCCGGCGTCACCACGCGGGCGGTACGCCACTACCACCACCTCGGGCTGCTGCCCGAGCCCCGGCGGCGGGCCAACGGCTACCGGGACTACACGCTGCGCGACGCCGTGCTGCTGGCCCGGATCAGGCGGCTGACCGAGCTCGGGCTCGGGCTCGACGAGGTGCGGGACGTGCTGGCCGATGACGCCGGGCGGGAGCTCGTCGACGTGCTGGAGGAGCTGGACGCCGACCTGGCGCGGCAGCAGGAGGAGATCGGGACGCGCCGGGAGCGGCTCGGGGTGCTGTTGGAGCAGGCCCGGGCGGGGAGGCTGCCCGCCGAGGGGCCGGTGTCGCCGGGGCTGGCGGAGCTGTTCGGGGACATGGCGAGGGCGTCGGCGGCCCTGCCGGGGCCGGAGCCGGTGATGGCCGCGCGGGACCGGGAGATGCTGACCCTGTTGGAGACGGTGGTGCCGGAGGAGGAAGGGGCGCGGCTGCTGGACGCCATGCGGACGATGGCCGAGGCGCCGGGCGCGATGGAGCGGGCGTACGAGGTGTACGCGGCGCTCGACGCGCTCGCGGACGCGGCGGCCGACGACGTACGGGTCGACGAGACCGCGCGGGCGCTGGCCGCGCTGGTCCCGGACGAGGTGGTGCCGGACGACCTGGGTGACCTGGACGGCGGGGGGTTCACCGAGGCGTTCTTCGCGGACTTCTCGGCCGCGCAGGCCGAGGTCGTCCGGCGGGCCCTGCGGATCGCCGCGGAGCGCAGGCGGTGAGGCGGGTGGTGCGGGGCCTGGCGTACGCCCTGCTGCCCGCCGAGGTGGTGCTCGTGGTGTGCCTGGTGGCGGGGGTGCGGATACCGGCGGGCCTGGTGGTGGGGGTGGAGGTCGCGGTGGTCGCCCTGATGGCCGCGGAGGCTCTGCTGTACGTGCGGCTGCGGCGGCGGGGGGTCGGCCGTCGGGAGGCGGTGCACGAGCTGGTGCCGGAGCCGGTCGCGCGGCTGGTGGGGCATGAGCTGCGGCTGATGGTGAGTCTGGTGCGGTGGGTGGCGCGGCGGCCGCACGGGGTCGGGCGGGCGGGCGTCCGGACGTTCGGGCACGCGCGGGACCAGGCCGCGTACATGTACGGGTTCGCGTTCGTGTGCGTGGTGGAGACGGTCGGCATGTCGTACCTGCTGGCGTCGTGGCCGGTCGTCCACGCCGTCTTCCTGGTGCTGGACGTCTACACGGTGCTGTTCGTGCTGGGGCTGCACGCGGCGTCCGTGACGCGGCCGCATCTGGTGGACGGGGCCGCGCTGCGGGTGCGGCAGGGGGCGCACGTGGATGTGGTGATACCGCTGGAGCGGATCAGCGCGGTACGGCACGAGCTGCTGTTCTCGCACCCGAAGGAGGAAGGGGTGCTCAATCTGGCGGTCGCCTCGCAGACGTCCGTCACCATCGAGCTGAGCGGGCCCGTCACCGCCGTACGGCTGCTGGGGCAGCGGTGTCCGGTGCGGGTGGTGCGCTGTCACGCCGATGACGCGCGGGCCTTCGTGGCCGCTGTCAGGCGGGCGCGAACACTGCCTTCTCCCGCCCCGGATCGGCTCGGGTGAGCCGTACGCGCAGCCGCTCCCCCAGCGAGAGCGGGCTCGTGCCGCCCTCCACGCGGGCCACGACCGCCGGCTCCTCCAGGTGGACGGTGCCGACCGCCGGGTTCCGGTCGTGCACGTCGACGACGTACGCCTCGAACACCTCCCCCACCCGGTCCTTCAGCAGCGCGGCCTCCACGATGTCGACGCACTCGCGCTCGACCGTGTTGGCCCGGCGTGACCCCTCCGCCATCCGCTGCGGGAGGGCGGGCAGGGCCGCCCGTACCCACTCCGGGGGCTCCTCGCCGGCGACGGCGGCGAGGCACAGCTCGCCGGCGTACCGGTCGACGAGGCGGCGCAGTGGGGCGGTGCAGTGCGTGTACTCGTCGGCGACGGCGGCGTGGACGGCCGGCACGGGGGCGTTGCCGTCGGTGAAGACGGTGTAGCCGGCGCCGCGCAGAAGCGTGGTGCAGTCCTGGAGAAAGGCCGCGTGCCGGGTGTGGTGCGGATCGAGGGAGCGGACGAGGGCGGCGTACGAGACGTGGTGCGGCCAGTCGATGCCGAGGGCCTTCGCGGAGCGCCGCAGCCGGGCGACGGCACCGTCGGGGGCGGTGGGAAGGGTGCGGAGGATGCCGGTGCCGGTGGCGGTCATCAGGTCGGCCGCGGCCGCGCCGGTGAGCAGGGAGATCTGGGCGTTCCAGGCGTCGGCGGGTCGGGGGGCGCGGTACTCCAGGTGGTAGCGGCCGTCCCTCTCGACGATCTCCTGTTCGGGGACGTTGAGGGAGATCCCGCCGCGTTCGACCTCCAGCCGCTCGCGGAGGGTGCCGATCTCGCGGAGGAGCGTCAGCGGCTCCTCGGCGGTGCCGGCGTCGAGCCGCTGCTGGACGCCCGCGTAGTCGAGCCGGGCCCGGCTGCGGACGAGAGCGCGTTGCACGTCGGTGGCCGCGCGGCGGCCGTCCGCGTCGAGGTCGATGCGCCAGAGCAGGGCGGGTGCGGTCTGGCCGGGGAGGAGGCTGGCGGCGCCTTCCGAGATGACGGCGGGGTGGAGCGGGATGCGGCCGTCGGGGAAGTAGAGGGTCTGGACCCGGCGGTGGGCCTCGTCGTCGACCGCGCCGCCGGGTGTGACGAAGGCGGCGACGTCGGCGATGGCGTAGTGGACGCGGTAGCCGCCGTCGCCGCGGCGCGCGAGGTGCATGGCCTGGTCGAGGTCGGTGGAGCCGGGCGGGTCGATGGTGAAGAAGGGGATGTCGGTCGCGTCCCGCGCCGGGAGCCGCGGGGCCCTCACGGCGGCCTCGGCCTCGGCGAGGACGGCGGGCGGGAAGGCGTCGGGGACGTCGAGCTGGGTACGCAGCGCGCGCAGGGCGGCCCTCAGGGGCGCCTCGGCCGCGCCGGTCACATGCATCTGGCGGCGGGGCATGGGTCGAGCGTATGGCACCCGGGCACCGGGCGGCACTTCGTACGCGGCGGTGCCCGGGTGCCCCGCGGGGCTTCGTACGGCGCGGCGCTTTGCACACTGCGGGGCTTCGTACGGCGGGGCGCTTCGCACACTGCGGAGCTTTGTACGCTGCGGGGCTTCGTACGGTGCGGCGCTTCGCACACTGCGGAGCTTTGTACGCTGCGGGGCTTCGTACGGTGCGGCGCTTCGCACACTGCGGAGCTTTGTACGCTGGCGCGGGGCCGCATCCCCGTTTTCGTACGTACCGAAGGAGAACCACCGTGCTCGTGCTGTTGCCGCCCTCGGAAGGAAAGGCCGCATCGGGGAGCGGCGCACCCCTGGAGCCGGGTTCCCTGTCCCTGCCGGGCCTCGCGGCGGCGCGGGCGACCGTGCTGGAGGAGCTGGTGGAGCTGTGCGCCGCCGACGAGGAGAAAGCGCGGGAGGTCCTCGGGCTGAGCGAGGGGCTGCGTGGCGAGGTGGCGAAGAACGCCGGGCTGCGGACGGCGGGGGCGCGGCCCGCCGGGGAGATCTACACGGGCGTGCTGTACGACGCGCTGGGCCTGGCGACGCTGGACGCGGCGGCACGGGAGCGGGCGCGCGGGTCGCTGCTGGTGTTCTCCGGACTGTGGGGCGCGGTGCGGGTGGACGACCGGATCCCGTCGTACCGCTGCTCGATGGGCGTGAAGCTGCCGGGCCTGGGCGCGCTGGGTGCGTACTGGCGCACGCCCATGGCGGAGGTCATGCCGGAGGCGGCCGGGGACGGGCTGGTCCTGGACCTGCGGTCGGCGGCGTACGCGACGGCCTGGAAGCCGAAGGGCGAGGTCGCGGCGCGGACGGCGACGGTGCGGGTGCTGCACGCGCCGACGCGGAAGGTGGTCAGCCACTTCAACAAGGCGACCAAGGGACGGATCGTACGGAGCCTGCTGGAGGCGGGAGCGGCGCCCGGGTCGCCGGAGGAACTGGTCGAGGCGCTGCGGGACCTGGGGTACGAGGTGGAGACGCCGGCGGCGGGGAAGCTGGACGTGCTGGTGGACGAGATCCACTGAGCACCCCTTCGTTGCACTCCGCGCAACGTTCGTTGCCGGTCGTGCGGCACCCGGGCAGGATGGGCGCATGTCTTCCGCCCCGTCCGTGCTGGGCCACGCCCCCGTCCTGCCCGTCGTCGTCGTCGAGGACGCCGCCGACGCCGTACCGCTGGCGCGTGCGCTGGTCGCGGGCGGGCTCCCGGCGATCGAGGTGACGCTGCGGACCCCTGCCGCGCTCGACGCCATCCGGGCGATCGCGGCGGAGGTCCCGGACGCCGTGGTCGGCGCGGGCACGGTCGTGTCGGCGCGGACCGTGCCGGACGCGGTGGGCGCGGGAGCCCGGTTCCTGGTGAGCCCCGGCTGGACGGGCGGGCTGCTGGACGCCATGGAGGCGTCGGGCGTGCCGTTCCTCCCGGGCGTCTCGACGGCCTCGGACGTCGTGGCGCTGCTGGAGCGCGGGGTGAGCGAGATGAAGTTCTTCCCGGCGGAGGCGGCGGGCGGTACCGCGTACCTGAAGTCACTGGCCGGTCCGCTGCCGCAGGCCCGGTTCTGCCCGACGGGCGGCATCTCCGTCACCTCGGCCCCGTCCTACCTGGACCTGCCGAACGTGGGTTGTGTCGGCGGCACGTGGATGCTGCCGGGCGACGCGATCGCGGGCCGCGACTGGGCGCGGGTGGAGTCACTGGCCCGGGAGGCGTCGGCGCTGCGGGGCTGACACCCGGTCCCCTGCGGGACACCGGCCTACGGGGTGAGCGCCTCCACCAGCCACGCGAACGCGCCGATGCCCGCGACGGTGGTCCCGATGAACGCGAGGCTGAGGGCGAGGACCGGCAGGGCGAGGGCCGGCACCGCGCAGGAGCGCCCCCGGGCAGCCTCCGCCTCCGTCTCCGCCTCGTAGTCGTCGTCCCGGATGCCCACGTCAGGCGAAGGCGAAGACGATGTCGACGTGGTCGGCCACCGGGCGGTAGCCGAGGCGCTGGTAAAGCGCCGTGCTGGTGGGGTTGGCGGCATCGGCGAACAGCACCACCTGCCGTGCGCCCGCGTCCAGCGCGGCGCGGCTGACGGCGGCGGTCACGGACCCGGCGTACCCGCGACCGCGCAGTTCGGGCGGCGTGTAGACGGGCGCGACGCGGGACTGTCCGGCGACGAGCGGCGAGTGGGCCGCCATCGAGACGGGCCGACCGTCCGCCTCCCACACGTACAGGCCGCCGTCGGCGACGCGGCGCTCGGCGTTCGCCGTGTGGTCGGTGGCCGGGGCCACGCCGATGTCAGCGGCGAAGGCGCGCATCCAGGTGGCGGCGAGCGGTATGTCGTCGGCGGTGGCCCGCCGCGCGGTGCCCGGCGGCGCGGGCCGGGGCGGTGCGAGCTCGCCGAGCCGGAACAGTCGGCTGCGGCGGGTGACCGCCCAGGACTCCCCCGGCGCCGTCCACGCCTCGGCGAACGCCCGCGCGGGCGCCTCGCCGCCCTTCACGCCCTCGATGGGCGTCCCGCGCAGGGCCTCGGCGAGCTGCCGGGCGGCCTCGTCCGGCATGGGTCCCAGCAGCGGCGCCCGGGGCGGGGTCTGGACGACCACCGCCTCGACGGGTCCACCGGCGGTGCGGCGCCAGAAGCCGAACCAGGCGTCCTCGGTCCCCAGCGCCCGGGGGCCGTGGCGCCGCACCGTCTCCGCGACGGTGAGCGGCACGGTGTTGCCGGCCGGGTCGGCTTCGAGGTGAGGGGCGGCCGCGCGGCGGAACTCCTCGACGTCGTGGGTGAGTTGCCAGCTCATGGCTCTCGCGGCTCTCAGCGGCTCTCAGCGGCTCTCAGCGGAGGTGGGACGTGTCGTTCAGGAGGCGGACCGAGGCGTTGCCGTCCTTGTAGTACGCCACCGCCGAGAGCGAGGCCGCGGACAGCTCCATGCGGAACAGGGACTCCGGCGGGGCGCCCAGGGCCAGGCGGATCAGCGTCTTGATGGGCGTGACGTGCGTGACCAGCAGGACGGTACGGCCCGCGTGGCGGGCGGTCAGCTGGTCACGGGTCGCCGCGACCCGGCGCGCGACGGCCGCGAAGGACTCGCCGCCCGTGGGGGCGGCCTTCGGGGAGGCCAGCCAGGCCTCCAGGTCGTCCGGGTGGCGCTCCTGGACCTCCGCGAACGTCAGGCCCTCCCAGGCGCCGAAGTCCGTCTCCCGGAGACCGTCCTCGATACGGACGTCGAGGCCGAGGCGGGCCGCGACCGTCGCGGCGGTCTGCCGGCACCGCGCCAGCGGAGAGGAGACGATCTCCTGGACCGTGCCGCGTGCCGCCAGGACGGCCGCGACCGCGTCCGCCTGCCGCCGGCCCACCGGGGACAGGTCGGGATCGCTGCCACCGCTGCCCGAGAAACGCTTCTCCGGCGTGAGCGCGGTCTCGCCGTGCCGCAGCAGCACGAACGTGGCCGGCGCCCCCAGGTCCGCCGCGGCCGCCCAGCCGACGGGCGGGGTGGCGGTCGTCGTGGTCGCCGCGCTCCGGCTCACCGCCGCGGCGACGCCCACCTCACTGAGCGCGTCGCCCCCGGCGGGTGCCGTGGCCGTGCGGGTGGGTGCGGTACCGGCGGGCTCCGCGGTCGTGGCCGCGAGAGCCGCACGGGCCTTCGCCGCGCCCGCCGCCGCGTCACCGACCACACGGGCCGCGCCCGCGTCGAGAGCGCCGGCGCGGGCACCGGCGTCCAGGGCGGCCGTCGACATGGACGGCTGCCACTGCTTGCCGCGCTTGCCGGCGTCCATCGCCTCGTTGGCGAGCCGGTCCGCGTGCTTGTTCCGCTCGCGCGGGATCCACTCGTACGTCACCTGCGACGGCGGGAAGATCCGTGCCGCCTCCGCCGCCAGCGGCTTCATGTCCGGGTGCTTGATCTTCCAGCGCCCCGACATCTGCTCGACCACCAGCTTGGAGTCCATCCGGACCCGGACCGTCGCGTCGGGCGCCAGCTCCCGCGCCGCCTTCAGACCCGCCACCAGGCCCTTGTACTCGGCGACGTTGTTCGTGGCGACGCCGATGTACTCGGCCGCCTCCACCAACGGCTCCCCCGACACCGGGTCCAGGACCACCGCCCCGTACCCCGCCGGCCCCGGGTTCCCCCGGGAGCCGCCGTCGGCCTCGACGATCAGTTCCCGCACGGCAGTCATTACAGGCCCGACTCCGACGTACGCACCAGGATGCGGCGGCAGTTCTCGCAGCGCAGGACCGTGTCGGGCGCCGCCGCGCGGACGTCGTTCACCTCGGTGATGTTCAGCTCGATGTGGCAGCCCTCGCAGCGGCGCTGGAACAGGCGCGCCGCGCCGACCCCACCCTGCTGCTCGCGGATCTTCTCGTACAGCTTCATCAGGTCGGCGGGAACGGAACCGGCCACGAGCTCGCGCTCCTTGGCGACGGACGCGGCCTCGCTGCCCAGTTCCTGCTCCGCGGCGTCCCGCCGGGCAACCGCGTCGTCGGCCTTCGCCTGGACGGAGGAGACCCGCTCGGTCAGCTCGGCGACCCGCTCCTGCGCGGATTCGCGGCGCTCCATGACCTCCAGGACGATGTCCTCGAGGTCGCCCTGGCGCTTGGCCAGCGAGACGATCTCCTTCTGGAGGTTCTCCAGGTCCTTGGGGGACGAGACGGCCCCGGAGTCCAGCCGCTGCTGGTCGCGGACGGCACGCTGACGCACCTGCTCGACGTCCTGCTCCGCCTTGGTCTGCTCGCGGGCGCAGTCGCTCTCCTCGGTCTGCGCGGCGACGAGCAGGTCGCGCAGCTGGGTGAGGTCCTTGTTCAGCGACTCGATCTCGGCGTGCTCGGGCAGGGACCTGCGCTTGTGGGCGAGCTGCGACAGGCGTACGTCGAGGGACTGGACGTCGAGGAGTCGGATCTGGTCGGCGGGCGCGGCGTTCAGTTGGGGGCTCCAGAAGAAGAGTGGTGGGACCACGGGTCGGTGACCGTCCTCGACACATGGACCCGCAGGTCCCAGCCGTGGCGGTCGGAAATCTCGTCGAGCTGGGCGGCGGCCAGCTCGCACCAGGGCCACTCGGTGGCCCAGTGAGCGGCGTCGACCAGCCCGAGCGGAGTCTGCTGTGTGGCCTCGGAGGCCGGGTGGTGGCGCAGGTCGGCGGTGAGGAACGCGTCCACGCCCGCCGCGCGCACGGCGTCGAAGAGGCTGTCGCCGGAGCCGCCGCTGACGGCGACGGTACGGACGGTGGCGTCGAGGTCGCCCGCGACGCGGATGCCCTGCGCGGTGGCGGGCAGCCGCTCGGCGGCGCGGGCGGCGAACTCGCGCAGCGTCTCGGGCGGATCGATCTCGCAGATCCGGCCGAGGCCGTTCTCGGGTACGAGGGGCCCGGTGACGCGCAGGTCGAGGGCGCCGGCGAGGGCGTCGGAGACGCCGGGCTCGGCGGTGTCGGCGTTGGTGTGCGCGACGTGCAGCGCAATGTCGTTCTTGATGAGCGTGTGGACGACGCGGCCCTTGAAGTGGCCGACCGCGACCGTCGTCGTACCGCGCAGGTAGAGCGGGTGGTGGGTGACGATCAGGTCGGCGCCGAGCGTGATCGCCTCGTCGGCGATCTCCTGTACGGGGTCGACGGCGAACAGCACGCGCGTGACCTCGGCGTCGGGGTCGCCGCAGACCGTGCCGACGGCGTCCCACTGTTCGGCCCGCTCGGGCGGCCAGAGGGCGTCGAGCTCGGCGATGACTTCAGACAGACGGGGCACGGAGGAAAGGCTACCTGCCCTGCGCTCGGCCCCGCGCCGGGCGGAGTGGCCCCGGCCGGGCACGACACCGCCACCCCCGTCCGGCGCCCCACGGCCGGGCTCCGGGCCCCACCGACGGCCGGCCCCCGGCCGCCGCCGCTCCGATGCCGGCCGTCCCGTCACCGCGGGAGACCCGGAGCCCGCTCGGGGCGGTGCCCCGGTGCTGCCGGGAACCCGGGGGCTCCGGCCTGATGTCCCTCACTTCCGAGGCCGGGAGCCCGCCTCGGTCACCGCGGACCCGGGGGCGCACTTCGGCCCGGCCGTCCTGCCGCTTCCCTGGCCCCGCAGCGCCGAGCCCGCCTCGGTCACCGCGGACCCGGGGGCGCACTTCGGCCCGGCCGTCCTGCCGCTT
>NZ_JBEPEL010000051.1:0-52357 GCF_040300825.1 Streptomyces sp. NPDC000229 | reverse complement strand
ACACCTTCTCCGGGTACGACGCCTCCGCCCACCTCTCCGAGGAGACGTCCAACGCCTCCGTCTCGGCCGCCAAGGGCATCGTGCGGGGGGCGCGGGTCCGGGCGGAGCCGGATCAGTGGCCCGTGGCGTCGAACGGGGACTCCTCGCCCACGTCACCGATCAGGTCCCAGAAGTGGTCGACCAACCGGTGGAGGTAGGCGGAGCGCTCGGCGGCGACCTCCTTGAGGCGGGAGTCGTCGTTACGGGCGACCAGGTGGCCCATGTACCGCTCCGCGAACTCCGCGAACTCCGCGTGCATCGTGCGCAGCGCGTCGCCCACCAGCGTCTCGTTGACCACGACGATCTCGGCCACCGGCGCCACATGGGCCTTCCAGCGGCCGTCGATGGCCGAGCGGAGGTGCCCGGCCAGTTCCTCGCCCCGGCCCAGGATGCCGACGAGCTTGCGCAACGACAGGCCGAGGGCGTCCACCAGCGCCCTGGTCTGCCGCAGGTCGCCGTCCCAGTGCCGCGAAGCCTCCGCCGCCCGGTACTCGGTGGGATCCATCCCGATCCGGTACGCCAGCCGTTCCACGCTCAGCTGCCGGGCCAGCCGGTGCTCGGCCAGGGTGCGCGGCTCGACGCCCATCAGTGTGGTCGACGAGCACCACAGCACATTGGCGAGCGCGAAGAGCTGGGACTCCGACGGGACGTGGGAGCCCTGCTCCCACGCGGCGACCAGATCGGGGTGGACCGGGACTCCGCACGCGGCCATGGAGTGGGCGACCTGAGCGGTGGTCAGGCCCATGCGGGCCCGCGCCGCTCTGGCCTCTGCGGGGGAGAACGGAGTGCTGTACACGAATGAAACACCTCGCTGCACCCGGCGAGCGTAGGGCGCTTGGGGGGAGAGGAACCGGTGGACGAACATCCAGGAGCGGGCAGATTAACAGATGGCCGAGTAGTGTGAACGGCCAACTTTCCCTTCGATCCCAAGGTTGTACGCCGGTTGCAGGGTGCAAGCGGTGGATGGATGTTGGGATTGCCTCCCGGATCCAAGGAAGCTGTCCGTTAGCCGGAAGCTCCCGGCCGGTAGTCGGACACCCCCGCCCGGGTGCCGATCCTCAACGAGGTGACGACCGCGGCGTGGTCCGAGTAGAACGGCCCCGGCTGGTGCTGCGGAAGCCGGGTGTCCACGGTGTGGGAGCCCATGACCGAGACACCCGGCCCTCGCGCGAACACGAAGTCGATCCGGTCCGGCGTGATCATGTAGTCGTAGGCGGGCAACGGACTCCACGTCCGTCCGGCGGCGGCGCACACGTCCGGGTTCGCGGCGCGGTAGGTGTCGGTGAACCCGGCGTCGGTCACCACCTTCGTGGCGCGCAGCGTGTAGCGCAGCCCGAAGTGGTCGGCGCAGCCCGCGTACCGCGCGGTCCAGTCGGCGGCCGGCAGGGTGTTCAGGTCGCCGGCGAGGACGACCGGATCCGTGTTCCCGGCCAGCATGGCGGGCAACTGCCTGCGGACGATGTCCGTCACCTGGGGCACCTGCGCGCCGGACTCGGCGTCACGCACCCGCGCGGGCGCGTACGGCACCGGCTGCCCCGCCCGTACCGCGACGGCGTTCGCGTCGACCATGTCACCGATCCAGGGAGTGGTGTACCCCAGCCAGGTGTTGAAGAGGTTGACCTGCCGGCCGCTGGGCAGTTCGACGCGCACGCCGCCGAAGTGGAAGTCGCCCACCACCCCTCCGGACGGTTTCGGGTGGACCTTCGTGACCGGGTAGCGCGTGAAGATCCACAGATTGTCGCGGCTGCCGGAGGTGATGCGGGTCGCGCTGTACGTCCCTTTCCCGGCACGCCGGGTCAGACCGTCACGGATGACGTCCGCCGATCCGTACGTCTCGACGGAGAAGAACACGTCAGGGGCGATCGCCACCAACTGGTCCACCACCAGGGGCAGGTTGGCGGCACCGCCGAGGCCGTCGTCCTTACCGCCGTGGAAGATGTCCACGCGAGGACGCGGACGTCGTCGGGGGCGGTCGCGCCCGAGGCCGACGCCGGGGCGGGTGCGAGGGTCGTCGCGGCGAGCGTCGCGGCGAAGGCGAGGACGGCCAGACGGCGCCACGCGCGGCGCGCAGTTCCGAGAGTTCTCATGGTGTCAACCAACCACGCGGACCCGGCCGTTGGGCGACGATCCGATGACCGTTGGCGAGCCGCGGCCACGGACTTGTCGATCTGTCGATTCCCCTGGACAGTTGCCTCCATGGCGATCGTTGTGCTGCTGGGAACCCTCGACACCAAGGGGCTTGAGTACGGATGGCTCCGTGACCGGCTGCTGCGCCGGGGCGTCGACGTCGTCGTGGTCGACGCCGGCGTGGCCGGCGAACCACGGATGCCGGCCGATGTGCCGCGCGCCGAGGTGGCCCGGGCGGCGGGCGCCGACCTGGGGCGGCTCCGGGCCGAAGGCGACCGGGGCGCGGCCGTGACGACGATGGCCCGGGGCGCGGCCGAGACCGTGCTGCGGCTGTACCAGGAGGGCCGCCTGCACGGCGTGCTGGCCATCGGCGGCAGCGGAGGCACCTCCATCGCGACCCGCGCGATGCGCGCCCTGCCGCTCGGAGTGCCGAAGGTGATGGTGTCGTCGATGGCGTCCGGTGACGTCTCGGCGTACGTCGGGTCCACGGACATCACCATGATGTACAGCGTCGTCGACATCGCCGGGATCAACAGCGTCTCGGCCCCGATCCTGGCCAACGCCGCCGACGCGGCCGCCGGTATGGCGGAAGGCTTCGCCGCCGCCTCCCGGGCGACGGCGGCCGGCCTCGGTGCCGGCGACAGGCCGCTGGTAGCGGCGAGCATGGCGGGCGTGACGACGCCCGGTGTCGACGCGGCCCGCGAGCGGATGACCGATCTCGGCTACGAGGTGCTGGTCTTCCACGCGAGCGGGGCGGGCGGCCGGACCCTGGAATCACTGGCCGGACAGCGGCTGTTCGCCGGGATCCTGGACCTGACGCTCTGCGAGCTCGCCGACGACCTCTGCGGAGGCGTCCTCACCGCCGGCCCGGACCGGCTCGCCGCGGCCGGGCGCGGCGGCATCCCTCAGGTGGTGAGTCCGGGCGCGCTGGACATGGTGAAGTTCGGCCCCGTCGACACCGTGCCCGCGCGGATGCGCGACCGCGACGTACGCGTGCACAACCCGTCCATCACCGTGGTCCGTACGACGCCGCAGGAGTGCGCGGAGCTCGGCCGCCGCGTCGCGGCCAAGCTGCGGTCCGCCACCGGGCCGACCGCCCTGTGCCTGCCGCTGCGCGGGCTGTCCACCCTCGGCGCACCGGGCGGGCCCTACCACGATCCGGACACGGACGAGGCGCTCTTCGGGGCGTTGCGCGACGGGCTGCGGGGGAGCGCCGTCGAGGTCGTCGAGGTCGACACGCACATCAACGACCCGGCCTTCGGCCGCGCCGCCTCCGACCTCCTGCACCGGATGATCACCCGGACGCGGACACCCTGCCGCGGGTGACCCCGCTGCCCTCCGGCTCGTCTTCCGCCCTTCGCGGCCTGGCGCGTACGTGCATCCGCTCGCCCTGCCGGCCGAAGAGGCTGAGGACCTCGACGGGGCCGTCCCCCGTGGTGCCGAACCAGTGCGGCACCCTGGTGTCGAACTCGGCCGCCTCGCCCGCCCCGAGCACCAGATCGTGATCGGCCAGGACCAGACGCAGCCGCCCGGACAGCACGTACAGCCACTCATAGCCCTCGTGGGTGACCGGCTGCGGGGTGTTCCGGCCGGGAGGGAGCACCATCTTGAACGCCTGCTGAGGGCCGGGCTGACGGGTCAGCGGCACCACGGTGTTGCCGTGCACGGTCCGGGGGGTGAGCCGGACGCGCGGGTCGCCCACCTCGGGCGCGCCCACGAGCTCGTCCAGGGGGACCTGGTGGGCCTGGGCGATCGGCAGCAGCAGCTCCAGGCTCGGACGGCGCAGACCGGACTCCAGGCGGGACAGGGTGCTCTTGGAGATCCCGGTGGCCGACGACAGCGCGGCCAGGGTCACACCGCGCTCCGTACGGAGCCGCTTGAGGCGCGGACCCACCTCGGTGAGGGTCCGGGCGATGGCGTCCTGCTGTTCTTCCATGCCGCCATTGCACCGCGTCCCTCATGGGAACGGCAAGAAAGGTTGCCGTTCCGGCACCGGTCACGGGAGCCGGCGGGCGTTCACCAGGAGACGTCGTCCAGCAGCAGTTCCGTCGGCATCCGGGACCCCGCGGCCGGGGACTGCTCGGTCCACATCACCTTGCCCGTGGGGGTGTACCGGGTGCCCCACCGCTCGGCGAACTGGGAGACGAGGAACAGCCCGCGGCCCCCCTCGTCCGTGGTCGCCGCCCGCCGCAGGTGCGGGGAGGTGCTGCTGCCGTCGGACACCTCGCAGATCAGGCAGCGCTCGTACAGCATCCGCACATGGATCGGCTCGGAGCCGTAGCGGATGGCGTTGGTGATCAGCTCACTGAGCATCAGCTCGGTGGTGAACCCGACCTCCTCCAGCCCCCACTCCTCCAGCTGGCGTCCGCACGCGGCACGGACACGGGCGACGGCGGAGGGGTCCCGGGGCACGTCCCAGTCGGCGACCCGGGTGCGGTCCAGCAGGTTGGTACGGGCCACCAGCAGAGCGATGTCGTCCCGCCGGTGCGGCGGCAGCATGGCGTCGAACACGGCCTGGCAGGTCTCCTCCGGCGTACGGGCCGGATGGCCCGACAGCGTCTCGCGCAGCATGCGGAGGCCGGTGTCGACGTCCCGGTCGCGGTGCTCGATCAGACCGTCGGTGTAGAGGACCAGCTGCGAGCCCTCGGCCAGCTGGATCTCGGCCGTCTCGAACGGCAGGCCGCCCAGCCCCAGTGGCGGGAAGACGGGCACCTCGGGGCAGTCCACGGTGCCGTCCGGCAGGACGACCGCCGGGGCGAAGTGCCCCGCGGTCGCCACACTGCACCGGCCGGACACCGGATCGTAGATGGCGTACAGGCACGTGGCGCCCGTGATGCCCTCCCCGTTGCCGTTCCCGCCCTCCTCCTGGTCGATACGGGAGACCAGCTCGTCCAGGTGGCCCAGCAGCTCGTCGGGCGGCAGGTCCAGCGCCGAGAAGTTGTGCACCGCCGTCCGCAGCCGGCCCATCGTGGCCGCGGCGTGCAGACCGTGCCCCACCACATCGCCCACCACCAGGGCGACCCGGGCCCCGGGCAGCGGGATGACGTCGAACCAGTCACCACCGACCCCCGCCTGGGCCGGCAGATAGCGGTACGCGATGTCCAGCGCGCTCTGCTCGGGCAGGACCCGCGGCAGCAGGCTCCGCTGGAGGGTGACCGCCATGGCGTGCTCGCGGGTGAAGCGACGCGCGTTGTCGATGGCGACGGCGGCCCGGGCGGCCACCTCCTCCGCGAAGGCGAGGTCCTCCTCCTCGAACCGCTCGGCCCGCTCCGAGCGCCAGAAGTTGGCCATGCCCAGCACCACCCCGCGCGCCTGCAGCGGCACCGTGACCAGCGAATGGATGCCGTACGCGAGCGCCTCGTCGGCCCCCGCGGGATCCTGGGCGCGCCAGCCGTGGGCGACGTTCAGATCGGCCTCCAGCACGGCGTGCCCGCTCGCCAGGGCCGCCGCCATCGGTGTGGTCGGGACGGCGAACCTGATGAGGTCGCCCACCGGCTGGAGGGGGTGGTCGTCGTGGATGCCGGTCACCGCCGTACGCCGCATCTCGGTGTGCGTGCCCGACGGCTCCTCGCCACGCAGCACGGGATCCAGCAGCTCCACCGTCACGAAGTCCGCGAATCCGGGGACCGTCACCTCCGACAGCTCCTCGGCCGTCCGCACCACGTCCAGCGTCGTCCCGATCCGCACGCCCGCCTCGTACAGCAGCTTCAGCCGCTCCCGGGCCACCTCCGCCATCCCCGACACCGCACGCAGCTCGGTGGTGTCGCGGAGCGTCGCGACCGTGCCGGACGCCCCGCCGTAGGGGGCCGTGGGCCGGGTGTTGACGGCCAGCAGGCGGTCGCCCGCCAGGTGCACCTCGTCGGTCACGGTACGGCCCGAGGCCAGCAGGTCGGCGGTGTCCTGGTCCAACCCGAGGTCGGTGACGGGGCGCCCCTCCGCGTCGGGGGGCAGCTCCAGCAGCCTCCGGGCCTCGTCGTTGGCCAGCGTCAGCCGGCCGTCGTCCCCGATGATGAGCACGCCTTCACGCGCCGCGTGCAGAACGGCGTCGTGGTGTTCGTACATCCGGGTCATCTCGGTCGGGCCGAGGCCGTGCGTCTGGCGGCGCAGCCGCCGGCTCACCAGCGCCGAGCTGCCGACCGCCAGCGCCAGCGCGGCACCGGCGGAGCCCAGGAGCACCGGCAGGTGGCGGTTGACCGCGTCCCCGACGTTCTCGATCGAGACACCGGCGCTGACCAGGCCGACCACCGAACCGTCGGCGTCGGTCACGGGGACGACGGCGCGGGCCGCGTCGTTCGGGGCCCCTTCGAAGATCTCCGTGATCGCCGTTCCCGCCGTGGCGCGCTCCACGCCCTCGGCACGGCTGCCGACCAGCGTCCGATCGTTGTCGGCCACCCGGGTCCCGTCGGGCGTCATCACCGCGATGAAGTCCAGTCCGGAACCGTCCTTGGCCTTCTCCACCGAGGTCTGGAGCGCGGCGGTCGGATCGGGGGCCTTGAGCGCCGCCACCGTGCCCGGGGCGTCCGCGAAGGACTCGGCGGCGGCCAGCGAACGGTTCTGCGCGTCCTGCTCGCTGTCGTACCGCGCCTGGAACGCCAGTCCTGTCACCGCCGCTGCGATCAGCAGCACCGCCACCAGGATCTGCAGCACCAGCACCTGACCGGCGACGGTGCGCACGCCCAGCAGCGGCCGCACCCCCTCCTCCGGCGGGCGCCCTGCCCGCACGGGCCGGGACCGGCCCGGAGCGCCCGGCACGCGTCCCGGGGCCGGGCGGCCCGACGCTCGCCTGGTCCGTCCGAGACGTCCGCTCATGCCCCATTTCTAACATTGCATCCTCTGCCGGAGCGACCCACGGCGTCCCCGGCCCGCCCCAGCGGCCCCCGGCCCCTGAGCCGGCCGGAGCCACCCCCCGTGGTGGCCGGCCGCGGGAACGGCAGGAGCGCGCAGTGACGGCCCGCCCCGTGCCCCGAGGAGTCCCGCCTCCGCTCCGGTCTCCTCGGACGGCTCCTCGCCGCGCAGCCTCGCGCGGTGTCCCGCCCGGATCAATCTCGCCCCCGGGCGGCCGCCCCCGCCGACGAGCCGGTGCGGAGGTGAACACATCCGCCGCGCCGTCCGTACTCAGGGGCGGACGCGTCCCCCGGTCGCCGACGGCAACCGGAGTCCGAACCACCAGCAGGAGCAGCGGAGTTGAGTCACAGGCGCATACCCAAGCGAAAAGCCGTCCTCGCCGGAGCGGGGGCGGTCGGCATTGTCGCGGCGGCGATCCTGCTGCCCAACGCCAATGCCTCCCAGTCCGGGCCGGCAGCGGACCGGGTCACGGCCACCACCATGAGCGCCGCGTCCGCCGCGCAGGTGGCCAGGCAACTGGGCCAGTCCCTCGGCGACTCCTACGGAGGGGCGTACTACGACACGGCCAAGCGGCAGCTCGTGGTCAACGTGGCGGACGGCGACGACGCCGAGAAGGCCGAGGTCGAGCGGGCGGGCGCGGTCGCCCGCACCGTACGGAACAGCACCGGCGAGCTGACGTCGGCCACGCGGACGCTCTCACAGAAGGCGGGCATCCCCGGTACGGCGTGGGCCGTCGACCCCAGAACCAACCAGGTCCTCGTCACCGCCGACCGCACGGTCACCGGTGACCGCTGGAACACACTGGAGTCGGCGGTCGAGTCCCTGGGCCCGGGCATGGCCCGGATCCAGAAGTCCAAGGGGCAGTTCAAACCGTTCGTCGACGGAGGAGACGCCATCTTCGGCGGCGGCTCGCGCTGCTCGCTCGGCTTCAACGTCACCACCCAGGACGGTCAGAAGGGCTTCCTCACCGCCGGCCACTGCACCGCCGCCTCGCAGCAGTGGGCGGACCAGAACGGCACGCGGCTCGGTTCCGTCCAGGAGAGCGTTTTCCCCGGCGAGGGGGACTTCGGCCTTGTCACCTATGACGATCCGAACGCCGAGGCCCCGAGCGTCGTCGACGTGGGCGGCGGGCAGACCCTGCAGATCAGGCAGGCGGCCGAGGCGGCGGTCGGACAGCAGGTGTTCCGGATGGGCAGCACCACCGGGTTGCGGGACGGACAGGTCACCGGCCTGAACGCCACCGTGAACTACCCGGAGGGCACCGTCACCGGGCTCATCCAGACCAACGTGTGCGCCGAGCCCGGCGACAGCGGCGGCTCCCTGTTCACCCGGGAAGGGGACGCGATCGGCCTCACGTCGGGCGGCAGCGGCAACTGCGACGTGGGCGGCGAGACGTTCTTCCAGCCCGTGACGACCGCACTCGCCGCGGTCGGCGCCCGCATCGGCGGCTGACGCCCGCCGGCCGAACGTCCCGCACCGGAGGGTGCACCCGTGCCACGGCGGTACGGGTGCACCCTCCGGTGGCGTGACGGCACCGACCGGTGCGGGACGTTCCGGCGGTCGGCCGTGACCCGTGCGGAGGCGCACCGTCCCACATCCCGCACGGGACGGGCGCCCCTGCGCGGGGCCTACGCGCCCGGGATGAGGAGCAGGGGCGTCCAGCGCTTCTCGGGGGTGCCCCGGCCGGCCGCCGTGCGGCGGGGCGGGCGCTGCCGGCCGCGCACCAGCAAGGTGAGCGCGGCCACGGTGACGGCGGTGCCGGCCAGGCCCAGTGGTGTCACCGCATTCTGCCGTCGCTGTCGTCCCATCGGGTTCCTCCCTCGCGCGGTCCACCGGACAGCGTCCCCCGACGGTCAGGCGCGGGCAGCCGCGCGAGCCCGGCGGGCCCTTCAATCCGCCCGCCCGGCCTAGCGCGTCACCTCCCGGGGGTCGGCCGGCCGGGGGAATCCGGGTGTCTCCGCACCGGCCCGGCCGCTCGATCCAGCAAGGTGAGGGGCATGCCCTCGTACCCATCCGCCGACGTGACGCCGGTCGCCGCCCCTGCCTCGGCGCTGCCGGCGCCCCGCGCGGGCACCCCGCTGGCAGGGCGGATGTTCAGCGCCCTGCACGACCGGAAACTGGTCTACAACGCCTGCTGGGAGGACCCGGCGCTCGACCGCGCGGCCCTCGGCATCGGACCCGACGACCATGTCCTGGTCATCACCAGCGGCGGCTGCAACGCACTGGACTACCTGCTCGCCGGAGCGCGCAAGGTCACCGCCGTCGACGTCAACCCACGGCAGAACGCCCTGCTGGAGCTGAAGGCGGCCGGCGTCCGGCGCCTGTCCCACGCCGAGTTCTTCGAACTGTTCGGCACCGGCCGCTCCGTACGGGCCAACGAGATGTACCGGGACGCCCTGCGTCCCGACCTGTCGCCCTTCGCGCAGCGGTACTGGGACGGGTACATCGAGGCCTTCACCGGGCGGGGCTGGCGCAACTCCTTCTACTACCGGGGCACCTCCGGCTTCCTCGCCAAGGGCGTCATGCTCGTCATGCGCCGCTTCCAGGGCCTCGGCCCGGACCTGGAGGAACTGCTGGCCGCCCCCACGCTCGCGGAGCAGCGGCACATCTACGAGTCCCGGCTGCGCGACCGGCTGTGGTCGGCGGCACGGCTCGGCGCCCAGCCGCTCGCCCTCAGCTTCGCAGGCGTGCCGCCCCAGCAGCGCCGCGAGATCACCGAGGAGTACCCCGGAGGGACGGCCCAGCTCATCCACGACGGGTTCGACGCGATCTTCGGCCGGCTGCCCGTCGCCGACAACTACTTCTGGCGCGCCTACATCACCGGCTCCTACACGGCGACGTGCTGCCCCGAGTACCTGAAGGCCGCCAACTTCCCCCGCCTGCGGGACGCCCTTCCGCGCCTGGACGTGCACACCACGACCGTCACCGGGTTCCTCACCAGGACGCGGCCCGGGCCGGACGTCTCGAAGTTCGTGCTGCTGGACCACATGGACTGGATGGGCTGGCGCGACCAGGCCGCCCTGGCCCAGGAGTGGCAGGCCATCCTCGACGCGGCCCGCCCCGGCGCCCGTGTGATCTACCGCAGCGCCGGACTGCGCACCCGCTACCTCGATCCCGTACGCGTCCTCCACGAGGGCCGCACACGACGGCTGACGGAACTGCTCCACCGCCACCCGGAACTGGCCGCCCGGCTGCACGAGCAGGACCGGGTGCACACCTACGGCAGCTTCCACATCGCCGACCTGCCCTGACCCGACGGAGCGTTCATGGGAATCCGGACCGACCTGCGCACCATCCGCCACATGGCCTTCCCGCGCGTCGCGGGCACGACGCCCGCCGAGCGCATGGAGTCCTACTACCGCTCCACGGCCGAGGACTACGACGCCTTCCGCGAACGCCTCCTGCACGGCCGCCGCGAGCTGATGGGCCTCCTGCCGTCCGCACCGGGCGGCCACCTGGTCGACATGGGCGCGGGCACCGGCAGCAACATCGAGCACCTCGACGAGCGGCGCCGCAAGGAGTGCCGGCGGATCACGCTGGTCGACGTCTCCGCCTCGATGCTGGAGGTGGCACGGCGGCGCGTCGAGGGGTCCGGCTGGGACAACGTGGAGACCGTCCTGGCGAGCGCCACCGACTACCGGCCCGAGGACGGACAGGCCGACGTCGTCGTGTTCTCCTACGCGCTGACGATGATGCCCGACTGGTTCGCGGCCGTCGACCACGCCCGCGCCATCCTCAGGCCGGGCGGCACGCTCGCCGTCTGCGACTTCTACGTCGCCCGCAAGCACCCCACCGGCGGCGCGCGCCACGCCGCGTGGCGGCGACACCTGTGGCCCGCGTGGTTCAGCCACAACAACGTCTTCCTGTCGCCCGACCACCTCCCCTACCTCCGCGCCCGGTTCACCACCGCCCACGTGACCGAGAGCCTCTCCCCGGTCCCGTACCTCCCGGTCCGCGTGCCGTACTACCTCTTCATCGGCACCAAGGACTGAAGGGCGGGCCGCACGGCCGGCACCCACCAGTTGGCCCGGCCGAGCAGCGCCATCAGCGCGGGCGCCAGCAGCAGCCGGATCACCGTGGCGTCCACGAACACCGCCACGGCCAGGCCCAGCCCCACCACCTTCAGCAGCAGCAGACCGGACGCCGCCAGCGCCGTCATGACGACGATGACCACCAGTGCCGACGCCGTGAACAGCCCCGCCGTGTGCTGCACCGCACGCGCCACCGCCCGCCGTGTCGACGCGCCCGCCTCGTGTTCCTCCACGGTCCGCGACAGCAGCAGCACCTCGTAGTCCATCGACAGCCCGAACGCCACGCAGAGCACCAGCACGGGTACGACGGTGTCGGTCACCCCCGTCACCGTGACACCGCCCAGCCACCCGCTCAGGTGCCCTTCCTGGAACACCCATACCATCACACCGAACGTGGCGCTCAGACTCAGCACATTGAGGACGAGTGCCTTCAGCGGCAGCACCACACTGCGCGTGCACCACCCCAGCAACAGCAGCGTCACCACGGCGATGAGCGACAGCGCCGGCACCACCCCGGCCCGAATGGTGTCACCCAGGTCGGCCAGCCACGCCTGCGTGCCGCCCACCAGCGCCGGCACCGGCGAGGAGACGGCCCGTACCGCCCGTGCCACCTCCGCGCCCTGCGCCGTCTCCGGACCGGCATCGGTGACGACGGCCGCCCACACCCCCGCGGGTGACGCGTAACCGTGCCCCCGCTCCGGGGGCCCCACCCGCCGGCCCTCCCGGTACGTCCCCGTCGACGTCTCCACCCGCACCACATGCTCCAGCCGCGACAGCCGCACGGCGTAGCCCTCCAGCGCCGAGGCACCCCTGCGGGCGTCCAGCCCCGGCAGGGCCACCTGGACGGGGTTCAGCGCGTGGTGGTCGAAATCCCGGCGCACCGTGTCCGTGGCCTGGCGCGTCGCCGAACCGGCGGGCAGGGCCCGGTCGTCGAACGTACCGAACCGGGCGCCCGCGAACGGCAGGACCAGCGCGGTCAGCACAGCGCCCAGCACCAGCACGACCGGCACCGGGCGGCGCATCACCCCGTACGCGAGGCGGTACCAGCGGCCGCCGTCCGGGACGGTCCAAGGCCGGCGGCGGCGCACCGAGAGCGCGTCGATCCGCGGGCCCAGCAGGAGCAGCGCCGCGGGCAGGGCCGTGATCGCGAGCAGCGCGCTCAAGCCCACGACGGCGATCCCGCCGTACGCCACGGAACGCAGCATGCCGAGCGGGAACACCAGCAGCGCGGCGAGACTGCCGATCACCGTCAGCGCCGAGCACACCACCGTACGGCCCGTGCTGCACACCGTGGCCACCAGCGCCTGGTGCACCGCCTCTCCGGGGTCGCGCTCCTCCCGGAACCGCGCCCTCTCCTCCCGGTAGCGGGCCAGCATGAACAGGCTGAAGTCGACCGCCAGCGCGAACCCGAGCGCCGTGGTGAGGTTCAGCGCGATCACCGACACCGTCGTCAGGTGCGACAGCCCGCTCAGGAACGCGACGGCGCCCACCACCGCGCACAGCCCCACCGCCAGCGCCAGGCCCGCCGCCACGACGCCTCCGAAGACGACGACGAGGACGGCCGCCGTCAGCGGCGCGGCCAGCAGTTCCGTACGGTGCAGGTCCAGCCGGCTCTGCCGCTCGATGGCCAGCCCCACCGGCGTCGGCCCCGTCGCGGCCACCTCCAGGGGGCCGTGCCGGCCCGTCAGCTCCCGCAGCAGCGGCTCCACGTCCTTGTGCGCCGTCGCCTCACTGCTCGCCACCCGCAGCAGCACCAGCGCCGACCGCCCGTCGCCCCCGCGCAAGGAGGCGGGACGCCCCGCCCAGTACGAGCGGACCCCGACCACCTTCGGCAGTCCGCGCGCCCGCTCCGCGAGCCGCGTTCCGGCGCGCACCGCCGCCGGATCGTCGACCGAACCGCCGGCCCCCGTCGTCGCCACCAGCGTCACTGTCGGGCTCCCGCCGCGGAACGCCGTGGACAGCGTGTGCTCGGCGCGCGCCCATTCCGACCCCGGCGGCGTCGTGCCGCCGTGGTGGAGGTTCTCGTCGACGCCCACGGCCGCCACCGCGGCGACCAGCAGCGCGCAGCCGGTGAGCACCAGCGTACGGACGGGGAAGCGCAGGACCAGCTCGGCGAGGGCGCCCAGCGGGTCACCGGGCAGGAGACTCCGGCGCCGTTTCACGATCCCGGACCGCACATGAGTCTCCTGACGCCTTCACCCCGGAGCCGTGACCCGGGCCGGACTCGGAATCCTCAACCTTCCACACGGGCCGTCGGTACGTGCCGTGCGACCCGGCCGGTGTACTCGGACGGCGGAAGGCGCCGGCTCAGACGCCGTCCGGCTCCGGGTCGGCCTGCGGGCGGGCGTGGGAGGCGGCCCTGGTGTGGATGAACAGGTCCTGCCGGCCGGGCGGTGTGGCACGGTGCGTGGGCAGCGGAAGCTCGTACCGCACCTGCTTGCGGTGGTCCGCCATCTGGCGCTGTACGTTGTAGACGCTGCCGAACTTCCACAGCATGCGTGCGAAGTTGGTCTGGCCCCGGGCGAGGTTGCGGCCCAGCACGCTCATGGCGCCGATGGCGTTGCGCAGCCCCAGGTGCTTGCGGTTCAGCACGGCCTGGGTGCGCACCAGCTCCCGGTAGAACTCCTCCAGGGGGAGCGTGGTGGGCACGACGGCGTGCTGGATGTCGAACAGCCGGTAGTCACGGGTCGTCAGCTGGCGCGCCTCGGTGTGCCAGATCTCCGTGCCCGGGTACGGCGTCATCACGGTGAGGTGCACGATCTCGGGGACGGAGAGGGCGAACTCCCGGACGAGGCGGAAGCGCTCGGCGTCCCAGGCGGGGTCGACGATCAGGTTGATGGCCACCATGATGCCCAGCCGGCGTGCCGTCTCCAGGGCCTTGAAGTTGTCGTCCGGGCTCACCCGCTTGCGGTAGAGGTCCAGCCCCTCGGCGTCCAGGGCCTCCATGCCCAGGAACATGTACCGCAGGCCGAGGCGGGTCCAGCGGGCGAAGACCTCCTCGTTGCGCAGCAGGACGTCGCTGCGCGTCTCCAGGTAGTACTGCTTGCGGATGCGCCGGCGCTCCAGCTCGGCGGCGATGCCGTGGCCGTGCTCCGGCCGGATGAAGGCCACGTCGTCGACGATGAAGACGTTCGGCTCCCGGATCGACGCCATCTCCTCCGCCGCCGCCTCGGGGGACGCCTTCCTGTAGCTGCGCCCGTAGAAGGTCCACGCGGAACAGAAGGAGCAGTCCCAGGGGCAGCCGCGGGTGAACTCGATGGAGGCACAGGGGTCGAGCTCCCCGATGAAGTAGCGGTTGCGCTTGCGCATCAGGTCACGGGCGGGCCGGGGACTGTCCAGGCTGTCCAGCAGCTTCGGAGCGGGGCCGCGGCCCTCGGCGCAGACGACGCCCGGCACCTCCTTCAGCCCGCCGTCGCGTGCCGCCGCCAGCAGCGGCTCCACGGCGGGCTCGCCCTCGCCGCGTACGATCGCGTCGACCGCGCCCTCGGCCTGCTCCAGCACGTGCTCGGCGATGAACGAGACGCTGTGGCCGCCGAGGAAGACGAAACACCCCGGGGAGGCGGCCTTGGCGTGGTGGGCGATCTCGATGGCCTCGGGGATGTTGGCCAGGTAGTTCAGCGAGATGCCCACGGCCTCGGGCGCGAACGACTCCAGCTCGCGGTCGAGCAGGCCGCGCGAAAGGACCTGGAGGTCCACCACACGCACCTCATGACCGGCGTCACGCGCTGCCGCGGCCACCCGTTCCAGACCCAGTGGCTCGAGTCGCAGGAAGATCTCCGAGTACATGAGGGCACTCGGGTGAACCAGCATCACGCGCATCTCAGTCTCCAGCCGACGGCGGCACAGGGCAGCTACGTGAACCATTTCTGCCCCTTTGTTCAGATTTCTTGCTGGAGCCACGCCGGGGGTGAGGGATACCGGGCCCGCCGCCGCACGCTGCCCGCCGGCCCTCCCGGGCCCAGGCCTCCGCCGCCGGCCCGTGCGGTGGCGCTCTTGTGGCGCGGGCGCGGGCGGGCCAAGGTGAACGCGACCGGCCGTCCCCTCCCGATCGGAGCGACCGTGGCCCCCTTCGTCCTGCCCCACCAGCGAATCGGCGACGGACCCCACCACGTCCTCGCCGTGCACGGCTGGTTCGCCGACCGCGCCGCCTACGCGCCCGTCGTACCCGACCTCGACCGCACGGCCTTCAGCTACGTCCTGGTGGACCTGCGCGGCTACGGCGAGGCCAAGGACGCGCCCGGCGCGTACACGACCGCCGAGGCGGCGGGCGACCTGCTCGCCCTCGCCGACCGGCTCGGCTGGGACCGGTTCTCCGTCGTCGGCCACTCCATGGGCGGCAGTGTCGCCCAGCGCGTCCTGGCCGCCGCACCCGACCGGATCCGCCGGCTCGTCGGCATCTCCCCGGTCCCCGCCGCCGGGCTGCTGATGCCGCCCGAACAGTGGGAACTGTTCGCCGGAGCCGCCGAGAACCCCGGCAACCGCCGCACCATCATCGACATCACCACCGGCGGCAACCGGCCGGCCGCCTGGCTCGACCGGATGGTGCGCCGCTCCATGGACCGCAGCGACCCCACCGCGTTCCGCGCCTGGCTCGACTCCTGGGCCCGCGAGGACTTCCACGCCGAGGTCGCCGGCAGCGACGTACCCGCCCTCGCGGTCGCCGGGGCCCTCGACCCCGCCCTCGGCGCCCAGCTGATGAGCCGCACCTGGCTGCGGTGCTACCCCAAGGGCCTGGTCACCGAGCTGCCCCGCGCCGGGCACTACGCCATGGACGAGACGCCACTGGAACTCATCCGGGTCGTCGAGGACTTCCTGCGCGCCGACGGCCCCGCGTGACCGTCCCACCGCCGCCGGACGTCTTCGACCCCCGGCTGTACGCGCGCGGCATCCCGCACGACGCCTACCGCGAGCTGCGCGACCGGCACCCGGTGGCCTGGCAGGACGAGTACGAGGTGCTCGGCTGGCCCGCCGGGCCCGGCTTCTGGGCGGTGACCCGCCACACCGATGTCGTACGGGTCCTCAAGGACGCCCACGCCTTCTCGTCCCACCTGGGCGCCACGCAGATCCGCGACCCCGACCCGGCGGACCTGCCGTTCATCCGCCGCATGATGCTCAACCAGGACCCTCCCCGCCACGGCAGGCTCCGGCGCCTGGTCAGCCGCGCCTTCACACCCGGCCGGACCGACCGCTTCGAGGCCGCCGCCCGCGCCAGGGCCAGGGAGCTGCTCACCACCGCGTGCACCACCGCCCGCGACGGGGACGGCAGTGCCGACGTCGTCCACACCGTCACCGACGAGTACGCGCTGCTCAACCTCACCGACCTGCTCGGCGTACCGAGGAGCGACCGAGGGCTGCTGCTCACCTGGACCGAGCGGGTCATCGCGTACCAGGACCCGGACGAGCCCCCCGTGCTCGGACCGGACGGCACGCCCGTCAACCCGCGCTCGCCCGCGATGCTCGAGGAGATGTTCACATACGCCCGGGACCTCGCGGCGTACAAGCGCGACCATCCCGCCGACGACGTCCTCACCTCCCTCGCGCACGCCGACCTGTCCGACGGTGAGCTGGAGATGTTCTTCTTCCTCCTCACCGTTGCCGGGAACGACACCGTCCGCAGCGCCGCCCCCGGCGGACTCCTCGTGCTGGCCGAGCACCCGGACCAACAACGCCGGCTGCGGGCAGGGGAGTTCGCCATCGGGCCCGCCGTCGAGGAACTGCTCCGTGTGCATCCCCCCGTCCTGACCTTCCGCCGCACGGCCGCCGAGGACCGCGTCCTGCACGGGCAGCGGGTGCGGCGGGGCGACAAGGTGGTCGTCTTCCACGCCTCCGCCAACCACGACGAGCGGGTCTTCCCCGACCCGCACCGCCTGGACCTGGCCCGTTCGCCGAACCCGCACGTGTCGTTCGGCGACGGCCCGCACGTCTGCCTGGGCGCGCACTTCGCCCGGCTCCAACTCCGGGTCCTGCACGAGGAGGCCCTGCGTGTGCTGCCGCCGTACGAGCCGGCCGCCGAGCCCCGGCGGCTGGTCTCCCACTTCATCAACGGCCTGAAGTCACTGCGCCTGCGCCTGTGACCCCTCCCTCCGCGGTCCGGGCCCGGCTGCGAGAAGGCGTGCGGGCCGGTGCAGCGGCAGGCGCGGCGAGCGATGACGGCGGCCGAGGGGCCGGAGGTGCGCCCCGGCGCGGAACGGACGGTCGCGGGCCGCCGAGGGCCCGCCCGCTTCGGCGGGGCGGGTTCCGTGAAGGCCCGGGGGAGTGCGTTCACCCCCGGGCGGTGGGCGGCCTGCGTCGCGGCACAGGCGCGCGGCCGGCGCCCCTACGCCTTCTTGGACGAGACCAGCACACCGACCTTGTCGATGCGGTGCTCGGGGTTGCCCTTGGCGTCGCGCCAGAAGTTCCCGGCCGCGTCGTCCTCGGGCGTCGCACACGTGGAGACGGTGATCATCGCCTTGGTGGGGCGCTCGCCCGGCTTGCCCGGGACCGCGGCGCGCTGCTCGGCGAGGGAGCGCTCGGAGCGGAACGACGTCTTGCGGGTCTCGGTGATCCGGTACTCGTGGACCGTGCCGCCCGACGTCACGAAGACCGACTCGCCCACTTGGAGAGCCGGCAGGTCGCGCAGGGGGCCGCCGGCGGAGAGGCGGTGCGCGGTGACGAGGTAGTTGCCGGTCTCACCGGGCCCCGCACCGCCGTGCGGGCCGTACGGGCTGGCGGCCACGCCGCGGTCCTGGATCCTCGTGCCCGGCCAGTCGTCGGTCGTCCCCTTGTACGGCACCACCCGCAGCTCCTCGACCCCGATGGCCGGGATCGCCAGCACGGCGGTCCGGGTGCGGGCGGTCTCACTGGGCGACGGCTCGGGTGAGGGGGCGACCGGGACGGCGGGGGTGGCGGGTGGTGTCGCGGCCGCGGGAGTCGCGGGGCCCGCGGGCACCGGGTCGGCGACGGCCGCCACGGGGCGCTCGGCGGCGCCGGTGCCTCCGGCGGCACAGCCGACGAGCACGACGACGATCGCGCTGGTGACGGCGGCGGAAGCGGTTCGGGCGCTGAGCATGGGGCTCCGGATGGATGGCCGGGACAGGTCGGCCACACCAACGTAAACCGGACACATGTGCCCTGAATAGACCCGTCGACGGAATGCGATGGGTCACACGCGCTGGGTCACCGCACGCCAGTGATCGCCCTCTGGTCCGGAAGCCGCCCCCGGACGGCCGCCGTGACACGGTCCGCACTGCTCGTGCGGCCGGGTCCGGGCGACGGCCGCCGCCGGTGCCGGTCGCCCGCCGCCCAGGAGTGGCCCGCGATCTCCAGCAGACCGCTGCCTCCCGGGGCGGGCGGATTCGGGTGGACTCCGTCACCCACCGGCTCCGTCGAGATCCCACCGCGCGCTCAAGCGCAACGGGACGGTGGACGAACCGGCCGTCGGGGCGCCGTCCGGTGAACAGGCCGCCGGCCGGTCTCCGCGCCCACCTCAACCGGTGCCCCTCGAGGCCCGGCGGGCGGCGCGGCGCTTCAGGGCGCGCCGCTCGTCCTCGGTGGTGGCGCCCCAGACACCTGCCTCCTGGCCGGACTCCAGCGCCCACTCCAGGCACGGTTCCCGCACAGGGCAGCGGCGGCACACGGATTTGGCCTCCTCCGCCTGGAGAACCGCCGGGCCCGTGTTCCCGATCGGGAAGAAGAGGTCGGGGTCCTCGTCGCGGCAGACCGCCTGCAGGCGCCAGTCACTCATGGAACTCTCCCAGTCCGTCGAATGGTTCGTTCCTACCGGGTCGCCGCGAGAAGAGGGGCTGAAACAGATCAATGCCGGACGAAGTCAATTACCGGGCAGCCGAAGCCTCTCGGGAGCGACTGCCGCCGGCTCCGGCAGGCGCAGCCCGAACCGGCCGGGTGTGAGCGAGCCGAGGACGCTCGGGTGCCGGGCGCCGGTGCACGCCGGTACCGTCCCGGCGAGCCCATGGACGGTCAGGAACCCGAGCACCGCGAAGGCGTACGCCTCCTTGGCGTCCGACGGCAGCCCCAGTTCGTCCGAGCCGCGCAGCGGGACGCCGTCGAGTTCCGTACGCAGCATGGCCATCAGCACCGGGTTGCGGGTACCGCCGCCCGAGGCGACCACCTCGGTCGCCCCCACCGAACGGGCGGCGTCCGCCACGGTCCGGGCGGTGAGCCGGGTGAGGGTGGCGACGACGTCCTCGGCCGGCAGCGCCGCGTGGCCGGCCAGGGCGGCCCGCAGGTACGGCAGATGGAACAGTTCCTTGCCCGTCGTCCTGGGCGGCGGCTGCGCGTAGTACGGATCGTCCAGCAGCCGCCGCAGCAGCGCCTCGTCGACCCGGCCGCGGGCGGCCAGGGCGCCGCCCTCGTCGTACCCGAGCCTGCCACCGGTGAAATGGTGCACGGCCGCGTCGATCAGGGCGTTCGCGGGCCCGGTGTCGAACGCGGCCGGGGGCCCGGTCCGCGTGGCCACGGTGATGTTGGCGATGCCGCCGAGGTTCAGGGCGACCGGCACACCGGGCCGCCCGCGCAGCCACAGGACGTCCACGATGCTGACGAGCGGCGCGCCCTGGCCGCCGGCGGCGACGTCCCGGGTGCGGAAGCCCGACACCACGGGGAGGCCGGTCGCCTCGGCGATCCAGGCCGGCTCGCCGAGCTGAAGGGTGCCGTGCACGGTGCCGTTCTCGGACCAGTGGTAGACGGTCTGCCCGTGGGAGGCGACGAGGTCGGCGCGCCCGCCGCACAGTTCGTCGGCGGCCCGTACGGCGAGGGACGCGAAGGCCTGGCCGATACGGGTGCCGAGCCGGCACACCTCCTTCATGGTGGTCGCCGCCGGAGGCAGGGCCGCGGCCAGGGCGGCACGCAACTCGGCCGGGTAGGGGGCGCTCACCATGCCGAGTGGCTCGAGTACGAGCGTGTCCCCGTCCAGCGCCAGATCGGCGGCCGCGGCGTCGACCGCGTCGTACGACGTACCCGACATCAGTCCGATGACCCGCATTCCGCTCCGTCCCGGTCAGTCGCGCAGCGCGCGGCGGTGGTCGTCGCCCCGCAGCGCGGCCAGGGCGACCGCACTGACCGCGCACGTGGCGGCCACGTAGTGGGCGGGGATGTCGGCGTCGCCGGTCCGTTCGATCGTCTCGGTGATGATGAGGCCCGCGCAGCCCGAGAAGACCGCGTTGGACAGCGCGTACGCCAGCCCCAGACCGGTGTACCGGACCCGGGTGGGGAACATCTCGGCGAGCATCGCGGGCCCCGGCCCCGCCATCAGCCCCACGACCGCGCCGGCGGCGCACACGGCGAGGCCCTTGGCGGCCGTGGGGGCGGCGGGGTCCTGCAACAGGTCCAGCAGGGGGAACGCCGCGAGGGCGGCCACCACCGCACCGGACAGCATCACCGCGCGCCGCCCCACCCGGTCGCTCAGCGCGCCCGCCGGCAGGATCGCCGCCGCGAAGCCCGCGTTGGCCAGCACGGTGGCGATCAGCGCCTGCTGGAACGTGGCGTCCAGGACGCTCTGCAGGTACGACGGCATGACGACCAGGAAGGTGTAACCGGCCGCCGACCAGCCCATCAGCCGGCCCACACCCAGGGCGATGGCCCTGACCGTCTCCCGCACCGGAGCGGCGACCGCCTCGGGGCGGCGCTGCGTGAACGACGGCGTCTCCTCCAGCCGCAGCCGCAGCCACAGGGCGCCCAGCCCCATGGGCAGGGTCAGCAGGAACGGCACCCGCCAGCCCCACGACCCGAGCTGCTGCTCGGTCAGCACGGTGGCGAGCACGGCCGCCACCCCCGCCCCGCCGAGCAGGCCGAGCGCCACCGTGAAGGACTGCCACGCCCCGTACAGGCCCCGCCTGCCCGGCGGGGCGAACTCCGTCATCAGGGACACGGCACCACCGAACTCCCCGCCGGCCGACAGGCCTTGGAGGATCCGCAGCAGTGTCAGCAGCCAGGGCGCCGCGGCGCCGACCGTGGCGTACGTCGGCAGCAGACCGATCAGCGTGGTGGCCGCCGTCATCAGCAGCACCACCAGGATCAGCGTGGGGCGCCGCCCCACGCGGTCCCCGACGCGGCCGAACAGCGCCGCGCCCACCGGCCGGAAGAAGAAGGCCAGCGCGAACGACGCGTACGTCCTGATCAGCGCCTCCGCGTCGCTTCCGCCCTCCGGTGTGAAGAACACGGCGGCGATGACCGTGGCGAAGTAGCCGTAGACACCGAACTCGTACCACTCGATGAAGTTGCCCACCGAACCCGCCACCAGCGCTCTGCGCGAGCGCGGCGGCCCGGCGGACCCCGAGGGGCCGGCGGCCTCCTCCGCGGGACCGTGCACGGAGGTCGTCATGCGGTGCCCTCCCGGCGTCGTCGTTGTCGACTCGACTCGACTCGTCGACTACGTCATCGTTTCCCTTCCCGGCACGCCGAGGAAACGGTCCAGCAGTGCGTCGAGGCCGACGGCGAGGACCTCCTCGCCCGCGCGCTCCGAGAGGGCGGGCACGGTGGCGCGCACGTGGGGCGGTTCAGGCGGTCCCGTGGCTCGACCACTACGGCTTCCCGCGCGGTACGCCGGCACGGGGTGCGGCGGCCGGGTCAACGAGGGCCGAGACTCGTTCGAACGCGTTCTGGACGTACGCGACGACGTGCGGCTCCTGTCGGAGGAGCGGGATCCCGAGTCGGCACGGTGCCGGCGCTGCACGGGACGCGTCGGGAGAGCCGCAACGGCAACGGTCGCAACGGCAACGGCCGCCACGGCGACGACCGGAGCGGCAACGGGAACGGGCACGGCGACGGGAGCCGCGAGGAGAGCGGCTCCCGTGCGGGGGTGGCCCGCTGAGGGCGGCGCCCGTCATGTGCCGTTGGCCGCGTCGGGCTCTTTCTGCCGGCGCAGCAGCGCCGAACCGGCCAGGAGTGCCGTGACCATCGCGCAGGTCACCGCGGCGGCGCCCGACCAGGCCCACGACCGCCCCAGGCTGCTCTCCAGCAGGGCGAAACCGCTGCTGCCCGCGATCCCGTGGAGCGACACCACACCGACGGACGTCGCGGCCGCGAAGCCCCACACGCGGGGGGAGTCCCGCACGATCAGCCATTCGCCGATCACCAGGCAGAGCACGGTGACGACGAGGGCCAGGACGTCCGCGTACCCACCGGACCGCAGACCGCTGAAATCGGTGGGCAGGTGGATGATGCCGCAGGCGAACAGGGCAGCCGCCGCGGGCCAGCGGAGCGCGGACCGGGGCGTCGCCGGATCGGTGGCGCCCTCGGCCGGTTCGCGCACGAGGACCTTCACCTCCGGTGCCGGTGCCGCACCCGAAAGGGACCGGGGCGGGCGGACGTTGGGGTTCTCGGGAACCGCCTGGACGGGGCCGGCCGGTGCCGCGCCCGGCATGGGCGGCGGGGCCTGGTCGTCGCCGGTGCCGAGGATGCTCACCAGCTGGACGACGTCCTCGATCGGCCTGCCGACGGCCGCGGCGCGCAGCGTCGTGTCGCTGTCGTCGAGCGTATGACCCGCCTCGTTGAGCATCGCGACCAGCTGCCGCACCTCCTCCAGGGGCCGGGCCACCGCGGCGGCGCGCAGCGCCTCGTCCGCCGGGCTGTCGACGGCCTTGGTGTGCTTCAGCTGGGTCACCAGCGCGGCGACCTCCTCCAGCGGACGGTACGTGGCCGCCGTCCAGATCAGCGTCCGTATGCGCTCGTCGCTGTCCTCGTCGTCCGCCCCGGTACCCGACGTCTCGCCGAGTACGGCGTCGACGAGGGCGGCGTCGACCGCCGCGCCGGACTCCTCGTAGGGCCCGTCGGCGGGTGCCGTGTCGGCCGGCGCGAGGCCGGCGCCGCGGTCGTCGGTGCCGGTTGCGGGGTCTCCGTCGCTGTCGCTGTCGAGGGTCCGCACGTCGTCGACGGGCGCGGCATCGCGGGACACCGGTTCGGCGTGCGGGCGATCGGCGGGTCCGCCTTCGCCGTAAGCGGCCTCGCGGTACGCGGTTTCACGGTGTGCGGCGTCGCGGTACACGGTTTCGCCGGGCGCGGCCTCGTGGTGCGCGCCTTCGCCGTGCGCGCCTTCGCCGTACGCGCCTTCGCCGTACGCGGCGTCGCGGTACGCGGTTTCACGGTGCGCGGCGTCGCGGTACACGGTTTCGCCGTACACGGCTTCCCGGTACGCGGCGTCGCCCGGCGCGCGGCCGGGGGCGTCGGCCGTGGTCGGCGCGGTGTACGCGCGCGCGTCGTCGGTCCGCGCGGTGCCCGTGGTCCCGGGCGGTGGGGTGGACGCGCGCGCACCGCTGGGGGCCGTGGCTTCGCGGGGTGCCACGTGCGTGTACGTGCCGTTCGTGTGCGTCGTCCCGGCCGGGGGCGCGGGCGGCGCGGGCGGTGGGGCGGCACCCAGGCGCACGGCCTCGGCGTGTGCCGCGTCGACGGGCACCGTGCCGAAGGGAGGCGCCTCGCCGTGCGCCGCGTCGACGGGCGCGCCGGTGGTGACGGGCGGGTCGGGAGGGTGGGGCGGCTTCGCCCGGTCAGGGGCGCCCGCCGCGGGGCGAGTTGTGGGGTCGTCGGTTGTCATGGCGTGGCTCCGTTCGCCGGACTCCGGTGAGGCACACACCGTGTCGGTCGTCGAGCGCCGCTGGAATGGCGCGCGGTTTGCACCATCTAATGGGCAAGCCGGTCAATTGCGCCATCCGGGAAGGGCAGACGGGGTACCCCGCCCGGCATCCCCCACGCGCGGTCGCAGCTCGCCTTCTCTACCACAAAGTTGGATTCATGCCATTTGCGCCCTGTGCCGGACTGCGGTCCACTAGAAGCGGAAGTGGACATTCCGTTCCGCGTGAAGGGATGGTGGCATGACGTCGACCGAGCGTGAGCTCCGGGACCGGACCAAGGTCCTGGAGAGTGACATCGAGAAGGCCCTCAACCCGGGCGAAGCCGAAGGTTTCTACCGCGACACCCGCGAGTGCGGGATCCTGGCCCTGGAGGCCGGTGCGGGCAAGCTGCTGTTGTCGCCCCCGACGCCGCGGCCCAAGAAGGGTTGAACGGGCAACCGGAAAGAGCGGCCCGGCATTTCGGCCCGTCCGGCCCGGCGAGGTCGGTACGGAAAGACCGCCGGAGTGCGCCGCCGATCGATGTGGCCTCCGCCCCTCAGCGGCGGGGGCCACATCCCTGTTCGGGGAGTCGCGTGGGTCCGCGTTTTCGCAGGCCGTCACCGGTGTGTGCCGAAAGGGGGCGTTCTCGCCGTTTGCACACCTCGCCGGACTGGGTTCCACTGGAACTGGAAGAAGGCATTCCGTTCCGCATAAGGGGATGGTGGTATGACCTCGACCGAGCGTGAACTCCGGGACCGGACCAAGGTTCTGGACAGCGACATCGAAGCGACTCTGAACCCGGGCGAAGCCCAGGGCTTCTACCGCGACACGCGTGAGTGCGCGGCCCTGGCCCTGGAAGCGGGTGCGGGAAAGCTGCTGTTGTCGCCGCCGACGCCGCGGCCGAAGAAGGGCTGAAGGGCAACTGAATGGAGCAGCCCAGCACTTCGACGCCCTTGACGGACGCGGTGCGGGAGCTCGCAACCCATGTGGTCTCTGCTCTGACGAGGGGGGACCACACCCGAGTGTCCGCCGGCCCGGCGGTCACCACCGGGGACGACGACCTCGGCCTCGCCGCCGTACGCGTCGTGGGAGCGGACGTCCTGCTGCCGAGCGTCCTCCACCGCACCCCTCCCGCCCCCGTCGACCTGGCGGTGTGCGAGAAGGCGGTGCTCGCCTACCCTCCGGGGCCCGACGCCTCGGCCACCTCGCGCTGGGGCCACTGGGCCATGACCCGCACCTTGCGGGACCTCGGCGCCCCGGCGGCGGTCACGTCCACCGACGACGCCGAGCCGCCCGCCACCTGGCTGGAAGACCTTCCCTGGCAGGCCCTGACGCACCAGCTGGCCCTGCTGGCCGCGCTCGCCGTGCCCCGTGCCGACAGCGCGGTCGCCCGCGTCGCGGCCCGCCGCACCGTCGACGTGGCCCGTGGCTTCGTCCGCGCGGTACGACGCCGCGGCTGGCCCCAGGCAGCAGGCGCCGGCCGCTGGCTGGCCGTCCTCGACGGTGTGCCCGACACGCTGGGCCTGGACGCGGGCCTGGAGTTCGTGGCGCACATGGGCGGCGACGACCCGCGGGTGGCGCTCCACCTGCACGCGGCCCGCCACCTGCGAGCCGGAGCCCGGCCGTGACGGCTGAGGGAACCGCGACGGTGACGGACGTGCGGCGGGTCGCCGAGGCGGCGCTCGGCTGGCTGTCCGACAACCGCGACGGGTTCCGGCTCGGAGACGACGCGCTGGAACCGGACGCCGACGTCAACGCCTCCTGGAAACCGCTGGGCGAACTGGCCCAGACGTGCGTCTGCGTCCGCCGGCACACCCCGCCCGGGAGCGCCCTGCACGACACCGCCGCCGACCTGCTCGGCCACGCCTGGCGCGAGACCCGCCACGGGGAACTCTTCCTCGACCTGCAACGCCTCGAACCGTGTGCCACGTACCCCCTGGAGGTGTACGCCGCGTTCGCCTCGGGCGGCCTGCGACACCCCGCGTACGAGGATTTCGCCGCCCAGCTCGCCCGCACCCGCAGCTGGCGGATGACGGAGCTGCTGCCCAACCGGCTGCTCAGTATCCTCAACTCGGAGCGGCGCTCCGGGCTCACCCCCCACGAAGCCGCCCCCGCCGTCCTGCGGCGCACCTGGCTGGGCGGCCTCCCGGAGCCGTGGACGTTCGAGCGAACCCACGGGTACACGCTCACCCATGTGGTGTTCCACCTCACGGACTGGGGCCACGACGTGCGCGGCGTCCCGGCGGACATCGCGGCCTACCTGGAAACCTGGATCCCGGCCTGGCTCGACAGCTGCGTCGAGACCCGGCATTGGGACCTGTGCTGCGAACTGCTCGCCGTCGCCGCGAGCCTGCCCCGGCCCCCCGCCCCGGAACTGACCGAGGACGCGTGGGCGGCGGTGGCCGAGGCCCAGGACGACACGGGCGCCCTGACGGAGATGGGACGCGGACCGCGCGGCGAGGAGGTCCTGCGTGTCTTCGCCAACTGCTACCACTCCACGCTGGTCGCGGCGTTCGCCGCCACCCTGACCGCCGCCCGCCGCCCCGACGACCGGAACACCGACACAACCCACCGAGGAGTGCCGGCATGACCGCCGCCAGTACCCGCCTCGTCCACACCGTCGGCGTGGGCGCCATCGAGTGGCTCCACGCGCACCGCGACGGCTTCCGGCTCGAACCGGACGTCGACCCCGCCATCGGCTACCTGGAGCGCTTCAAGCCGGTCGGCGAACTGGCCGTGATCTGCAAGGTCCTCTTCCGCGAAGGAGTCGCCGGCTCCCGCCAGGCCGACCTCGCCCGCCGGCTCCTCGACCACGCCTGGCGCGAAGTCCTGGACGGCGGCCGGGCGCTGGCGCGCGGTCAGCGCATCGAACCGACGTCCCCCATCCCCTTCGAGGTGTACGTCCCGTTCCGGGAGCTCGGCTACAGCAACCCCGAGCTGGAGCGGGCGATCCGGATCAACCACCGGCTCACCGGCTGGGCCGCCCTGGAGGTGCAGCCCGTCCGGCGCCTGGGCCTGAGTGCCTTCGAACGCCGCTACGGGCTGGCCCCGAGCCTGCCCGAGGACGAGGCCCTGTCCCGCACCTGGCTCGGCCGCACCCCCGAACCGTGGACCGTCAGCCCCCACACCGCGTACGACATCACGCACACCGTCTTCCACCTCACCGACTGGGGCGAGAACCCCGGCGGCCTGCCGCCCCGCATCGCCGACCACCTCGAACTGTGGCTGCCGGCCTGGCTGGACGACTGGCTGGACCTGGAACGCTGGGACCTGCTCGGCGAGCTGCTCGTCGTCGACGCCTGCCTGCCCCGCCCCACGCTCGACGCGGCCGCCTGGGAGGGCTTCGCCGCGGCCCAGCAGCCTGACGGTGCGATGCCCGCCCTCGGCCCGATGCCCGAAGGCGATCCCGAGGACGTCTTCGACATCGTGTACCACCCCACGCTGGTCGCCGCCTTCGCCTCCGTACTGGCCACCTCGCGCGCCTTGGAGCAGCTGACCGCCGAGGCGCCCGCATGACCACCGGCACGGCCGACGACGACGCACCGTCACTCGACCACGCCGTACGGTCCGTCGACGCGCCCGACGTCGTCTTCGCCCTCTCCCGCAACGGCCGCCGCACCGTCCGCAGCGGCGGCACCGCGCCCTCCACGTCCGTACCGCGGGAGAAGCTGCGGTACGAGATCGGGTCGGCCTCCAAGACCTTCACCGGCCTTCTGCTGGCCGACCTCATCCACAGCGGAGCCCTTTCCGGCAACGACCCGGCCACCGCCCTCCTGGACCCGGCCAGGCCTCCGGGACGGCGCCCCGCCACCCTGACGCACCTGATCACCCACACCTCCGGACTGCCCCCGCTGCCCGCCGACTTCTACCCCCAGGCCCTGCCCCGCTGGTCCACCAACCCCTACGCCCACTACCCGCCCGAACGGGTCGTCCGCGCCTTCCTCCGCGCCCGCCCGCGCCACCGGCCCGGCACCCGGTGGCGCTACTCCAACTTCGGCGTCGCCGTCCTCGGGCACACCCTCGCCGCGGCCACCGCAACCCCCTGGGAACGGCTCCTGACCGACCGCGTCCTGCGCCCCCTCGGCCTCGACGACACCGCCCTGCGCCCCAGCGGACCCGCCACCGACGCCACCGGCCATCGGGCGGACGGCACCACCCCCACACCGCCCCTGCAGATCGGCGGGTTCCAGGCGGCCGGCGCCCTCCGCGCCACCCCGCACGACCTGCTCACCTTCCTGGAGACCCATCTGCGCCCGGACGGCTCCCCGCTGGCCGCCGCACTGCGGGAAGTGCGCCGCCCGCTGCTGCGCCGCGGGTCCGGACACCGGGAGACACACACCCTGACCTGGTTCCACCACCCGGCCGAAGGGGGCACCATGTACTTCCACATCGGGGCCACCAGCGGACAGACCGCCTTCCTCGGCTTCCGCCCCGACACCGGCACCGCGCTCGTCGCCCTCTCCACGCGCCGCTACAGCCGCAAGGACGCCCTCGTCCCCACCGCCTACGCGCTGCTCAGCTCATCGGAGGACCACCCGTGCTGACCACCGACTTCGTCCCCGGCACCCCCAACTGGATCGACCTCGGAGCCCCCGACACCGATGCCGCCGTGGCCTTCTACGCCGTTGTGTTCGGTTGGACGTTCCAGTCGGCCGGCCCGGACGCCGGCGGTTACGGCTTCTTCCAGCGCGAGGGCGGCACGGTCGCCGCCCTCGGCCCGCTCACCGAGGAGGGCGCGAGCCCCGCGTGGACGCCCTCCTTCCACACCGGGGACGCCGACGCCACGGCCAAGGCCGTGGAACGGGCGGGCGGTTCGGTGCGCGTTCCGCCCATGGACGTTTTCACCGCCGGGCGGACGGCCGCCTTCACCGACCCGACGGGAGCAGGCTTCGCCGTCTGGCAGCCGGGCGACACCAAGGGGCTGGAGACGGTCATGGAACCCGGCACCCTGTGCTGGACCGAGCTCTACACCACCGACGCGGTGGCCGCCAAGGACTTCTACCGCTCGGTGTTCTCCTGGGACTACCAGGACATGGACATGGGCGGCGGCCTGGTCTACTCCGTCGTCTCCGCGCCCGGCGGCGGCACGGACGACGACCCCGGCCAGGGCGGCATCATGCAGCTCCAGCCGGAGAACCTCGCGGCCGGCAACGGCTCCGAGTGGCACCCGTACTTCGGCGTCACCGACTGCGACGCCACCTTCGCCACCGCGACCGGGAACGGCGCCACGCCCCTGATCGCACCCACCGACGTTCCGGGAGTCGGGCGGCTCGCCATGGTGAAGGACCCCGCGGGCGCCACCTTCGCGCTCATCAAGGGCGACCCGTCCATGACCTGACAGCCTCGCCTTCCGCGTCAGCCGCCCTCCTGCGCCCGCACCAACGCCTCCCCGACGTCCGAGCGGTAGTACAGCACCGACCGCCCGGCACGTCGGCGCCGCACCAGCCGCGCGTCCAGCAGCACCCTCAGATGGCGGCCCACCGAGCCCAGGCCCCGCCCGGTCAGCGCCACCAACTGCGTCGTGCTCTTGGGCGTGTCCAGCAGCACCAGCACCCCCGCCCGCCCCGTACCCAGCAGCGCGCCCAGCGCCTCCGGCACGGCCGCTGCCCCACCCCCGTCCGCCAGGGCGCCCGCGCACGGATACACCACGGCGTACCGGTGCGGCGCGTCCCACGAGCACCAGCTCTGGCGGGGTGTGACCGGCACGAACATCAACCGCGCCCCGGAGATCTCCCGCGGCGGACAGGGGCGCGTACCGACCTGGAGCCGGTCCCCGCCCAGCCACCGCATCCCGGACCGCATGTCGTCCAGCGCCCCCGCCCAGCCGTCCTGGCACAACCGTGCCGTACGCGCCACGACATCGGCCTCCAGGATCCGTCGCCGCCTCGGCCACTCGGGCAGGACCGTACGCGTCCACACCCACTCCAGCAGCCGAGCCGTGCGCTCCGGCAGGTCGCAGCGGTGCAGCCGGGCCGGAAGCGGCCCGCCCAGCGACACGGTCAGATCCGCGCGGGCCGCCTCGGGCGGCCAGGTACGGATCCGCGCCAGTTCCTCCTCGAAGACGGCCTCGCCCTCACCGGTGGGCGTGGGCGTCAAGAAGTCCGCGTTCCAGGTGCGCCCCAGGGCCGCCCGTACGAGCAGCGCGGTGACCGGGTCGGCGGCCAGCCGCTCCCGGTAGGCGGGGAGGTGGGCGTCCAGCCACCCGCGCTCACCCGGATGCGCGGCCGTACCCCGATCCAGCGACTTCAGGCACGCGACGGCCTCGGCGAGCGGCGACACCACGAACCGGCTCCCGGCCAGCGTGTCCGCGTTGACCTGCCACCAGCCCATGCGTACCCCCGTGTTTCGCGTGAGCGCGAAACAGTAACGCCCCCGCCGCGCGGCCTTCGAGACTCCCGCCATGCACACCTACCGCGAACTCCTCCGCACACCGGAGTTCACCCCCCTCTTCCTCACCTCCGCCATCCAGGTCGCGGCCCAGACCGTGAGCGGACTGGCCCTGAGCACCCTCGTCCACCGGGCGACCGGATCGGCGCTGCTGTCCGCACTCGCCATGTTCGGCCACGCCCTCGCCCAGGTCGTCGGCGCGACGACGCTGCTGTCGGCGGCCGACCGGCTGCCGCCGCGCGCCGCGATGACCGGGCTCGCCGTCCTGTTCGGGCTCGGGACCGCGGCGCAGGCGATCCCCGGCCTGCCCGTGTGGGCCGTCTTCACCGTCCTCGCGGTCCTCGGCGTGCTCGCGTCGCTGGGCGGCGGAGTGCGCTACGGGCTCCTCAACGAGATCGTCACCAAGGACGGGTACCTGCTCGGCCGCTCCCTGCTCAACATGTCCGTGGGCGTCACGCAGATCTGCGGGTTCGCCCTCGGCGGCGTGCTCGTCGCCACCCTGTCGCCCCGCGGCACGCTGCTCACCGGCGCCGCGCTGTACGGGGCGGCCGCCGCCGTCGCCCGGTTCGGGCTCGCCCGCCGGCCGCCCCGCGCCACCGGGCGTGCCTCGATCGCCGTGACGTGGCGTGACAACGCCCGCTTGTGGTCCTCGCGCCCCCGCCGGTACGTCTACCTCGCCCTGTGGGTGCCCAACGGACTGATCGTGGGCTGCGAGTCGCTCTTCGTCGCGTACGCCCCCGGGGACGCCGGTCTGCTCTTCGCGTCCGCCGCCGTCGGCATGCTGACCGGCGACGTCCTGACCGGCAGGCTCCTACCCGCACGGTGGCGCCGGGGCCTCGCCGTGCCGCTGCTCCTGCTGCTCGCCGTTCCCTACGCGCTGTTCGCCCTCCGCCCGTCCCTGCCGGTGGTGGTGGCGGCCGTCGCGCTCTCCGGGCTCGGCTACTCGGCGGGCCTGCTGCTCCAGGAGCGCCTGATGGACCTGACCGCCGGCCAACTCGCCGGGCACGCCATGGGGTTGCACACCTCCGGCATGCTCACCATGCAGGGCGTGGGCGCCGCTCTCGCGGGCACGGCCGCCGAACTCACCTCGCCGTCGACGGCGATGGCCGTCATGGCCGTCGCCTCGGCCGGGGTCACCCTTGCCCTCGCGCGGGGCCTGCCACGCGGCGGCCGGGGAGGTCCGGTGGCTCTCGCAACCACCGGGCGTCTGGGTGCCCGCTGGCGTACGCGCCGGTAGGCAGCGGCGGGCCAATACCGCGCCCGCGCACCTCAGTTGATAGTACGACTAACTTTTGTCGTGCTTTCGGGCGGCGGCGGCCCGGACATCCACTGGGAGGAAGCGACACACCCCTGGAGGAGGCCGCATGGTGGACGTCGAGCGGCTGCTGGCCGACTGCCTGCAGGACGCCCGTACCGCACCCCTCGGCGCCCTGCCGCTCGCCGGAGAGGGCGCCGCGTACGCCGAGGCCCGCCGCACCTTCCTCGCCGCCGGACTACGGGCCCTGCGCGACGACCTGCCGGAGACCGGCTGGGTCCAGCTCGGCCTGGCACCGTGGCCGGACGCCTGGCCCGCACTCTACCGGCGGCTCGCCGAGGCCGCCCACGAACTCATCGGCTGCGGCTGGGCGAACGACTTCTTCTTCATGCACAAACCGCCCGGTCTGCGCATCCGGTTCCACGCCACCCGGCCGGCCGGTGTGGCCGCCCTGCGCGCCGAACTCCTCCGCCGCTTCGACCGCCGGGACGGCGCGTGGACGAGCCCGGTGGAAGGCGTGTACGAGCCGGAGACTTACCTGTTCGGCGGCCCGCACGCCATGCCCCTGGTGCACGCCCTGTTCACCGCCGACTCGCTGGCGTGGCTCGACCACCACGCCGCACCGAGCAAGGACGCGCCCGCCGACTGGCGGGTGTCGCTCACACTGCTGAGCGCCGCCCTCGACGGCCTGGGGATCGTGGGCTGGGAACACCGGGGAGTCTGGCAGGTGGTACGGGGGGAGACGGGGCGCCGCCTCGTCGGCGGCCTGCACGACGCGCCCAGGCGACGGGCCGCCGCCGGAATCCGGGCCTACTGGGCCCTGTCCCGCGAGGAGCAGCTCGACGCCCTCCCCAAACCCTGGCGCAACGGCCTGCGCGACCACCAGGAAGCCGTACGCCGGGCCGCGTCGCGCTGGCGCGCCGACTACTTCGAAGCGGGTGACGCCACCGTCGGACCTCGCCGGGCCGCCGCCCACTACGCCATCTTCCACTGGAACCGGGGCCGCTTCTCGGTGGCCCGCCAGAGCCTGCTGACCGAGGCGCTGGCATCCGACGGCCACGACGACTCCGGCGAAGGGCCCCGCTGACGTGGCCGGCGCGAACGACGGCACGCGCGCGACGGTGCTGCTGCGGATCGCGGGCACGCCGTGCGAGACCTGGACCTCCGCCGCCGACCCCGCCCTGTTCGACCGGGTCGCGCGCCACGCCCGCGACGGCGAACAGCGGACCGCCCGCGCCCGCGCACTCGCCGAACGGCTCGGCACGAGCGCCGTACCGCACCCGGACCTGACGGACACCGACCGCCGAGCCGTCCTGGCGCTGCGCAGGCGCCTGCACGCCGGACACCCGCCCACCGCGGCGGACCTGGACCTCCTGGACCGGCTGCCGCGCCACGCCGGCACGGCCGACCTGCCCGGCCAGGCCCGGACACTGGCGCGCGACGCCGAGCGGGCCGACGCCGAGCGGGCGGAGCTGGAGCGGGCGGTGGCGGACGGGCACGTGCGGGTGGCCGAACTGGCCCGGGACCTCGCCCGCACCCACCCCGTCCTGCGGGACCTCCTGGACGGCGCGGCCCCCGGGCTGCTCGCGGACGTCGAACGGCGCCTGGCCGCCGGCGAGTCCTGGACGGACAAGAGCCTCCGCAAACGCGCGGCGTACCTCTGGCGGGTCCTCGGCCGGGCGGCCGCGAAGACCACCCCCAGAGGCTGGGCCGGCCAACTCGCCACCGCCCCGCTCCTGACGGACGCCCCGGGCACCCTCCTGATCACGCCCGGCGCCACGCTCGGCGCCCTCGCCGCCACCTGCACGGAGAACGTCCATCTCGTCCGTTCCCGGCCCCCCGGCCCGCCCGACCTGCGCACCGCCGACGCCGGCACCCTGCTGGCGCCCGCGCCCCTGCACTTCACCGAGCCTCCGGGCTCCCTACGGGCCTACGTCGTCGACCCGCGCGAACCCGGCCGGCTGCGCCACGTCGTCCTGCGCCGCACCCGCCCCCTGGACACCGTCCTGAACCTGCTCGCCGACGGACCGCGCCCGCTGGGCGAACTGGAGAAGACCCTGCTGGGCGCGGCGACGGCCCGGAGCACCGTCGACCCGGCCGTCCTGCGCGGATTCCTCCAGCACCTGCACGCCATGGGCGTCCTCCAGGTGTGCACCGCGCCCCGGGTCCACCACAGCGCCTGGACACCACCCGAGGACGTGGCCGAACACGGCACCCTGCCACGGCCGTCCGCCCCCGGGCACGGCGAACCGGGCGGCTGGTTCCTCGACTCGTACCGCACCGCGGCCTCCCCGGTGCCCGCCGCGGCCGCCGCACGCGTCCGGCGCGGGCTGCGCGTCGCGGCACGGATCGCCGCCCTGCGCGACGCGGACGCCGCCACCCCACAGGAGGCGCCCGAGCTCGCCGGGATCACCGAACGGCCGCGCCCCGTCAGCGAGATCCTCGCCGGCCTGCTCCCGCTCACCACCGGCGATCCGCGCCCGTCGACGGCCGTGCCGCGCCGGCACGGCGGCTGGCCGGAGCCCGCCGACCCGAGTTCCGGTTACGCACGGCTGCTCGCCCACCTCGCCGCCCACCCCGGGCCCGGGCCGGCCGACGTGGGCGACGCGCTGCTGGACGCCCTCGGCGCCCCGCCCGCCGACCACGTCCTTCCGCCCTGGCCCCTGGACTGCCTGCTGCGCCCGCTCGCGGGCCCCGCGGCCGGCCCCGTCGCCGTGCTGGAGACCGCGTCCGCCGCCGGCGTCCTCGACGCCCGGTTCGCCGACGGCCTGCGCGCCCGGTCCGACGGCCACGGCAACGCCGACACCTACCGCGCCTTCCTCTCGGCCGTCGAGCAGCACACCGGCGTACGGTTCGTGGAGCTGCTCGTACCGCCGCTCGGCGAGCGGGCCGCCAACGCCGTACGCCGCCCGGTGACCACCACCTGGTGGACCGGCGACCCCGACCCGACGCCGTACTACGGGCCGTCCGGCGGCGCCCGGTACCTCCCGCTGGACCGCGTCACCGTGCGCCGCCACGGCAGGCGGATCGTCACCGAGGCCGACGGGCGGCGCATCGTCCCCGTCCACCACGCCACCCGCAGCCCCGCCCCGCCGTACGACCTGCTGCTGCGGGTGCTGCTGGCCGCAAGTCACCCGGCCGCCTCCTTCCTCCTGCGCCTGGACGGCCTGGACGGCGCCCTGCCCGGACACACCCGGCTGCCCCGGCTCACCGCCGACGGTGAACTGGTCCTCGCCCCGGCCACCTGGCGGCTCGACCGCTCCCGGCTGTGGCGGCCCGGCGACGACGCCCTGCACAAGGTCCGCGTCCTCGCGCTCCTGCGGCGTACGCACGGCCTGCCCCGTCACGCCTTCCTCCGCACCGCCGCGGGTGCGAAACCCGTCCCCGTGGACCTCGACGCGCTGACCGCCCTCCAGGTCGTCGACCGGCTGTGCGCCCAGCAGCCCGGCCCCGAACTGCTCGTCGAGGAGATGCTGCCCGCCCCCGGTGACCTGCCGCTGCGCGACCCGCTCCACGGCGGCGCGGCCGTCGCCGCCCAGATGCTGCTGAGACTTCCGTACGAGACCGGCGCCCACGCCGTCGAACGGCTCGCCGCGTCCGCCGCCGACGCCCTGCTGCGCGGCGCCCCCCAAGACGTCCCCGACGGTCCGCCCGCAGCCGGCGGACGGACCCTCGGGGCGGCCATCGCCCACTAGTGCGAGAAGGGAACCCACCATGCCCGGAACGATCGAACTCACCGACCTCGACGCCCTCATCGACGACCTCGACGAGCGGATCACCGACACCGAACTGACCGAGGCCCACCCCACGACGGCCGGCTGCAGCGGCCTGTGCACCATCATCGTCTGCGCGACCGTCGTCATCTGCGCCTGACGCGGACGCGCCCGCGCGGCGCGCCGCCCCAGGCGGGAGCCGCCCGGCACGTCCGGGCGGCTCCGTCCCCGCCCGTACGAGGAGCCCGATGGACACCCCTCACGACCCGGGCGCCGACCTCGCCCTCACGTACCTGGAGAAGTGGACGGCGCAACCCCCGTGGGCGCCGGCGCCCTCCGACCCCGGCATCCCCGTCCTCGCCCACCTCGTGGCCGCGACCGGCGGCCCGGAAGCCACCGCCACGGCGGCCCGCGCGGTCGCCGTGTGGGCCAGGACGGCGGGGCGCGGACCCGGCCACCCCGGCCTGTACGACGGCGGCCTGGCCGGCACGCTCGTCGGGCTGCGTCTCGGCGCCCGGCTCCACCCGGCACTGCACCGCGCCGCCGACCGGCTGCGCGACCACCTCACCACCGCAGCGGCCGGCCTGCGCCGGCAGGACGTCGCCTTCCCCGACTACGACCTCATCACGGGGCCCGCCGGTGCCCTGCACGCCCTGTGCGCCGCTACGGAACCGACACCCGGCCAACTCCATGGTGCGACGACCCACTTGGTGTCCCTCTGCGACCGGGGCGACCTGTGGCGCCTGCGCATCGGGCAGTACGCGGACCACCCCCACCTGTCCTGGACACAGGGGCGCGTCAACACCGGCATGGGCCACGGCCTCGCCGGTGTGATCACCGCGCTCACCGCCGCGCTGCGCCGCGACGCGGACCCCGGGACCGCGGACGCGCTGCGCCGCGCCACCCGCTGGCTGGGCACCCGCTCCTACGTCGACGAGCGCGGTGTCCGCACCTGGCCGGGCGCCGGGCTCGACGGGGCACCCCCGACGGGCGCCGATCCGCGGCAGGCGTGGTGCTACGGCACACCCGGCGTCGCCTGGGCACTGTGGGACGCGGCCGACGCGCTGGACGACTCCGAGGCCGCGCACCGGGCGGCAGGGGCGTTCACCACCCTCGCCGACCGGTACGACGAGGCCTTCCACCTCTTCGGCGACACCCCCGGGGACCTCCTCGGGCTGTGCCACGGCGCGGCGGGAGTCCTCGCGGTGGCGGACGCCTTCGACCGCCACGCGCACCTGCCTGCCGCGACGGCGCTCATCGCCCGCCTCACCGCGCACCTCCACGACCGCCTCCCCGCCGCCCTCGGCGCCGCCTGGCCGCCGGGCCTGCTCTCGGGCCCCGAGGGCGCGCTGAGCGCCCTGCTCACGGCACGTGGCGGACCGCGCGACTGGCTGCCCTGCCTCGGTCTGCGCTGAGGGCACTCGTTAGGGTCAACCGTCATGAGCGTGAAGGGTTTTGAGGGTTACCTGGCCCGCCTGGGGACGACCGACCCGGGCGTGCCGTCCGCGGAGGCGCTGAGCGCGTTGCAGCGCGCCCATCTGGAGCGGGTCCCGTACGAAAACATCGACATCCAGCTCGGCCGGCCGCCCGGTATCGAACCGGAGCTGTCCGTACGCCGGTTCGCCGCCGGGCAGGGCGGCTACTGCTTCCATCTGAACGGCGGCTTCGCCGCGCTGCTGGAGGCCCTCGGTTACGACGTCACCCGCCATGTCGGGGGCGTCCACCACGACCCCGAGGGGCGCGGCGCCAACGGCAACCACCTGGCGCTGACGGTACGGGTCGACGGTGAGGCCTGGTTCGTCGACGCGGGGCTCGGCGACGGGCCTTACGAACCGCTGCCGCTGCGCGCCGGCACGTACCGGCAGGGACCCTTCACGTACCGGATGGAACCGTCGGTCACGGAACCGGGCGGCTGGACTTTCCACAACGACCCGGGCAGTTCGTTCCCCGTCATGGAGTTCGCCGCCCGCCCCGCCTCGATGGCGGATTTCACCGACGAGCACCTGCGGCTGTCCACCGCGCCGGACTCGCCGTTCCTCACCACGTTCGCCGCCCTGCGCCGCGACGCCAAGGGGCTCGACCTGCTGCGGGGCCGCGTCCTCACCCGCATCGACGCGGCCGGACGCGCCGAGCGGACGCTGGACACGGCGGGGGAGTGGTTCGCCGCGCTCGCCGACGTCTTCGGCCGGAACCTGGACGGTCTCGGCCCCGGCGACCGGGCCGCCCTGTGGGAGCGGGTGACGCGCGCCCACGAGGAGTGGTCGGCCGGCCGGGCGGCGGCGTAACCGTCCTCAGCGCCGGACGTCCCCGACGTCCGCGAGATCGGTGACCAGGCGGGCGGCGTCGGCCCGGAACACCGCCGAGCCGGCCGCCGTCCGCCGGTCCCGCGCGGGGCCCGGGGCGGCGAGGTCACCCACGGCAGCCAGCAGGCTGGGGAGGTCCGCGGCGTAGGTGGTCAGGCCCTCGGCCGCCATCTCCCGCACGCCCACGGCGCCGTGTCCCGGGATGGGCCGGTAGCCGACCACCGGGACCCCGGCGGCGAGGGCCTGCACCGCCGTCTGGCCCGCCGCGTTGTCGACCAGGACCCGAGCCGACGCCATCAGCCCCGGCATGTCGTCCGTCCAGCCGAGCGCGCGTACCCCCGGCAGCCGCGCGGCGCGCCGGCGCAGCCGCTCGTCCCGGCCGCAGAGCAGCACCGGCAGGAAGCCGTGCCGGGCGAGCGCCCGGGCCGTCCGCAGCAGCCCCGGCCCCACCCCCCACGCCCCGCCGGACAACAGCACCACCGGCCGGCCGTCCGAAGCCGGCCCCGCCTCGTGGAACTCCGGCGGCACGACCGGCCCCGTGGCGACCGACGGGCGCCCCGTGCCGTCCCGGGCCACCCGCGCGGCGGCCTCGCTGACGCACAGGTACCGGTCGTTCCCCGGGTCCAGCCAGGCGCGGTGCACGGCGAAGTCGGTCACGAAGACCACGCACGGCACGCGCAAGGCGCCCCGGCCGCGCATCCGGCCGGTGATCTGGCCCGCGAGGTGGAAGGTCGAGACGATCACGTCGGGCCGCCAACGCTCCACGAGCACCCCCAGCCGCCGCTCCGCGAGCGCGGCCACCGGCGAGACGTCCAGCCCCCGGCGGGGACGCGGCCGGGGGGCCAGGAACAGCGCGTAGATCGCCGCGTACACCGGGGGCAGCCGCCGCACCACGAACCGGTAGAAGCCGCGCATCGCCGCCCCGGTCCCGCGCGGCAGCAGCGTCAGCACGTCCCGGACGAGGACGTCGTGGCCGTCCGCGCGCAGCCGGCGTGCGAGTTCGCCGGCCACCGTGTCGTGGCCCGCACCCATGCTCGCGCTGAGGACCAGGCATCGCCGCCCCATGTGGCGCCCTCCGTTCCGTGCCGTTCCATCGTGGTCCGTCCGGGCCCGCGGCGCGGCCCGGAGGGCGGCCGAATCGGACTGTTCGGGTGGATCAGCGGGAGCGATGGGCGGGTACCGAGAGGCGAACCGGCGCGAAACCGGGACGCTGGAAGAGCACGGTCGACGACAGTCCGGAGGATCCGCCATGCCCCCTACGCCCCGTCACGAGGCCACGCCCCGTCGCGAGGCCGAACCGGGAGGGGCACGGCCCGGCGCGGGACCGGTCGCCCGCCCGGTCGTCCTCGTCACGGGCGCGTCCTCCGGCATCGGCGAGGCGGTCGCCGACCGGTTCGCCGCCGACGGCCGCTGGCGGTTGCTGCTCGGCGGGCGGGACGAGGAGCGGCTCGCGGCGGTGACGCGGCGGACGGGCGGCGGCGCGCTGCGGGCGGACCTGGCGGAGCGGCCGGGGGTGGAGCGGTTCGCCGCCGACGCCCTGGACAGGGAGGGACGTGTCGACGTCCTGGTGGCGGCGGCCGGCATCGGCTGGGCGGGGCCGTTCACCCGGATGCCCGCCGACGCCGTGGACCGGCTGATCGCGGTCAATCTCACCTCGGTCGTCCATCTGGTGCGGCTGCTGCTGCCGCAGATGGCCGAGCGGGGCGTGGGGCACGTGGTGATGATCGGTTCCATGGCGGGGCGGGTCGGGGTGGCCAATGAGGCGGTCTACGCCAGCACCAAGGGCGGCCTGCTGGCCTTCGCCGACAGCCTGCGCTACGAACTGGCCGGTACCCGGGTGGGGGTGACCGTCGTCCTGCCGGGGGCGGTGGACACGCCGTTCTTCACCACGCGGGGTGTCCCGTACCACCGTGAACATCCGCGGCCGGTGTCCGCCGAACGGGTGGCAGAGGTGGTGTGGCGTGCGGTCGTACGGGGCCGGGAGGACGCGTTCGTCCCGGGCTGGCTCGCCATGCCCGCCCGGCTGCACGGAGCCGTGCCCGGCTTCTTCCGCGCCATGGCCAAGCGGTTCGGCTGACCCCGGTGTTGGCGCTGTCGATCTGCCTGGCGCTGCTGGCCGCCCTCGGCAACGCCGGGGCGTCCGTGCTCCAGCGCCAGGGTGCGGCCGCCACCGGCCCCGAACCGGCCTCGGCGCGGCGGGGCTCGTGGATGGCGGGACTGGTGCACCGGCGGGTGTGGGTGTGGGGCGCCGCGCTGCTGGCCGTGTCGGGCGTCCTCCAGGCCCTGGCCCTGGCCACGGGGCCCTTGTCGGTGGTCCAGCCGGTGATGAGCACGGAGCTGATGTTCACGCTGGTGGTCGGCGGCGTGGTGTTCCGGCGCCGCCCCGACACCCGGACCAAGTGGGCGTTCGCCGCCATGGCGCTGGGCCTGGCCGTCTTCCTGGCGATGGCGGACCCGACGGGCGGCCGGTCGACCGTGCCCGTGGCGGACTGGGTGTGGACGGCCCTGGGCGCGGGCGCGTTCGTGGCGGTGCTGGGGGTGGTGTCGCTGAGGCTGTCACCGGCGCCCCGCGCCGCGGTGCTGGGCACGGCGACGGCGACCGGCTTCGCCTGCACGGCGGCGCTGCTCAAGGACGCGCTGGGCCGGTTGCCGGACGGGATCGGCGCGGTGCTCGCGACCTGGCAGCCGTACGCGGCCGTGGGCGTGGGGCTGGCGAGCTTCGTCCTGCTCCAGGTGACGCTGCGGGCGGGCAGCCTGGTCGCCTCGCAGCCCGCGCTGACCCTGGGGGACGCCCTGCTGAGCGTGGTGCTGGGCGTGACGCTGTTCGCGGAACGGGTCCACCTGGGCTGGCGGGTGGTGTTCGAGGTGCTGGCGCTAGCGGTCCTGGTGGCCGGGTGCGTCCAGCTGGCCAGGTCCCCGCTCGTCACGGACGACTCGGAGCGCCCGGAGGGGCGATGGTGAACGCCGCCGTACCTGCGGCGGGCGTGCTGGGCGCGCTGGCCGCGTGGCACATCGGGCCCGCCGCGACGTGGCTGCCCGGCGCGCGGGCCGCGCTGTGGCCGGGGCTCGACGGGCGGGGCGACCCGTCGCACGTGGCCCTGACCTTCGACGACGGGCCGGACCCCGTCGGCACGCCCCAGTTCCTGCGCGTCCTGGACGCCCTGTCCGTACGGGCGACGTTCTTCGTGCTGGGCGGCCGGCTGGAGCGGTACCCCGCGCTGGGACGGCTGATCGCGGCGGAGGGCCACGAGCTGGCCGTGCACGGCTGGCGGCACGACCGGCCCTGGTGGCCCCACCCGCTGCGCGACGCCCGCGACCTGGCGCGGACGGCGGACCTGGTCGCCGACGCGGCCGGGCGGTGGCCGCTGTGGTACCGCCCCGCCTACGGCATTCTCACCGGCGGACGGTGGGCCGCCGCCCGTGCCGCCGGACTGCGCACGGTGCTCTGGTCGGCGTGGGGACGCGACTGGACGGCCGAGGCGACGCCGCGGAGCGTGCACGCGGAGGTGACGAGGACGCTCCACGGCGGCGGGACGGTGCTGCTGCACGACTCCGACGTGGTGAGCGCGCCGGGGGCGTGGCAGGCCGCGCTGGGAGCGCTGCCGGAGCTGGTCGCGGAGTGCCGCGCGCGTGGCCTTCGGGTCGGCCCGCTCAGGGACCACGGGCTGATCGAATAGCTCATGCATTCGATTTTCTCGTACGCTGAGGACATGGCAGCACACCTGCAGGGTTCGCTCTTCGACCAGACCGACGAGGTATGCCTGGGGCCGCTGACCGGCCTCCGGCGGACCGTGCTCGGAGACGGCGCGTGGATCGACCTGCTCCCCGGCTGGCTGCACGGGGCCGACGCGCTGTTCGAGGAGCTCGCCGAGGGCGTCCCGTGGCGGGCCGAACGCCGCACGATGTACGACCACGAGGTCGTCGTGCCCCGGCTGCTGGCCTACTACGGCGAGGGCGACCGGTTGCCGCACCCCGTGCTCGACGAGGCCCGCGCCGCCCTGTCCGCGCACTACGCCGCCGAACTGGGCGAACCGTTCACCACGGCGGGGCTCTGTTACTACCGGGACGGGCGGGACAGCGTCGCCTGGCACGGCGACCGCATCGGGCGCGGTTCCCGCGAGGACACGATGGTCGCCATCCTGTCGGTCGGAGAACCGCGCGATCTGGCGCTGCGCCCCCGCCGGGGCGGCCCGTCGAGGCGGGTGCCCCTCGGGCACGGCGACCTGATCGTGATGGGCGGCTCGTGCCAGCGGACCTGGGAGCACGCCGTCCCCAAGACCGCCAAGGGAGTCGGCCCCCGCATCAGCATCCAGTTCCGGCCACGCGGCGTGGGCTGACCGGTCACTCCTACGCCAGGCGGTGGGCGAGCTGCGTACCGAGCTCGTACCGCGCCCCCACGACGGCCAGCCGGCCCGCCTCCACCCGGGCTGCGAGGTCCGGTTCGGCGGCCAGCTGCGCGCGTACATGGCGGACGTTGGCCGTGATCGTCGCGTCGATCCGCGCCGTCCCGGTGTGGCCGTGGTCGATGGCGGGCCGTATCCGCTCGGCGATGTAGTCGATGTGGGCGGGCGGACGCCCGCCGGTCTCGTCCGCGTGCACGGCGGCCGCCACCGCCCCGCACGACTGGTGCCCCAGCACCATGACCAGCGGTATCCCCAGTTCGAGGACGCCGTACGCGACGCTGCCGAGCACCGCCTCGTCCAGCACCTGGCCCGCCGAGCGGACCGTCATCAGATCACCGAGGCCTTGATCGAATATCAGCTCGGGCGGGACGCGGGAGTCGATGCAGCCCAGGATCAGGGCGAACGGGTGCTGGCCGGACACGGCCGCCGTCCGGTCCGCCGCCCCCTCGTGCGGATGGGCCTGGTGCAGCGCCCGCCAGCGCCGGTTGCCATGGGCCAGCTCCCGCAGCGCCGCCGCGGGGGTGGTGGGGCGCCGAGGGCCGGAACGCGGTGCCCCCACGGCCGGTGCCGGGGCGAGGCCCGCTCCGGCACCCAGGGCGGCGGCGCCACCGAGCGCCGCACGCAGCAGCACACGGCGGCCGCGCGGAGAAGGCAGGGGAGCGGGAAGGGACAGGGCTGTCGGCCCGTCACCGGGATGCGAAGTCACGACACGAAACGTACGTCCGGCCGCTCGTCACCTGTTCGAGTTGGGCCACTGTTGGCCCCCCTGTGGCCGGCCCATGGACATGCTTTGGGCGAACGATGGATTCCCCCGCCGAAGGCCACCCGGGGCCCCGCGGGCGCCCCGGGGAGTCCGCGTGCACAGCGTGGTCGTCCGGCGACCGGCGGTCACTCATGGTCGCCATGGCCCATGCGGTGTTAGAAAGGGGAGCGTGGTCCACTTTTTCGACCGATTCCGTGGCGCCTCGGTTCGGTCACTGGCCGAGAGGCTCCCACGGAGTGTCGCGGGGCAGGTCTTCGTCCTGCAGGTGGCGCTCGTCGTGCTCCTGGTACTCGGAGCGGTCCTGGCACTGCTCCTCCAGTCGCGCAGCGACAGCGACCGGGAGGCCCGTAACCGCTCCATCGCCGTCGCCGAGTCCTTCGCCCACTCCCCGGGCCTGGAGAACGTCCTGGAGACCCACCCCGACCCGTCCAGCGTGCTCCAGCCGCTCACCGAGACGGCACGCGAGCGGGCCGGGGTGGACTTCATCGTCGTGATGAACACCAACGGGATCCGCTACACCCACCCCCAGCCCGAGCGGATCGGCGGACGGTTCGTCGGAACCATAGAGCCCTCCCTCGCCGGCCGCGTCCACACCGAGAGCGTCGACGGCCCCCTCGGCGAAGAGGTCCAGGCCATCGTTCCCGTCAGGGGCTCGGACGGGAAGATCATCGGCCTCGTCTCCGCCGGTCTGGAAGTCCGGAACGTGACCGGCGTCGTCAACCGCCAACTGCCCGTCATCCTCGCCATCGCCGCCGCCGGCCTGGCCGTGACCACCGCCGGAACCGCCCTGGTGGCCCGGCGCCTGCGCCGCCAGACCCATGGCCTCGGCCCCGCCGAGATGACCCGGGTGTACGAACACCACGACGCCGTGCTGCACGCCGTCCGCGAGGGCGTCGTCATCGTCGGCGGCGACGGCAGACTCCTGCTCGCCAACGACGAGGCCGAACGGCTGCTCCGGCTCCCGCCCGACGCCGAGGGCCGCAACGTCAGGGACCTGCCGGGCCTCGACCCCGGCATGGCCGAACTGCTCTGCTCCGGCCGCGTCGCCACCGACGAGGTCGTCCCCGCCGCCGACCGGCTGCTCGCCGTCAACCAGCGCCACACCGACCGCCACGGCGGCCCCGCCGGGACCGTCGCCACCATCCGCGACACCACCGAGCTGCGCTCCCTCACCGGCCGCGCCGAGGGCGCCCGCAGAAGGCTCAACCTGCTGTACGACGCCGGCGTCGGGATCGGCACCAGCCTCGACGTCGTCCGCACCGCCGAGGAACTCGCCGAGGTCACCGTCCACCGGTTCGCCGACTTCGTCACCGTCGACCTGGCCGACCCGGTCCTGCGCGGTGAGGAGCCCACGGGCACGACCGCCGACATGCGCCGCACCGCCGTCGCCGGCATCCGCGACGACCACCCCCTCTACCCGCGCGGCAAGATGATCGGCTTCGTCCCCTCCACACCCCAGGCACGCGGCTTCGGCAGCGGCCGCGCCGAACTGGTGCCCGACCTGTCCAAGGCGCCCGGCTGGCAGGCCCAGGACCCCGACCGGGCGGCCCGGATCGTCCAGTACGGCATCCACTCCCTCATCGCCGTCCCCCTCAAGGCCCGGGGCGTCGTCCTCGGCGTCGCCAACTTCTGGCGCTCCGAGAAGCCCGAACCCTTCGAGGAGGAGGACCTCGCGCTCGCCGAGGAACTCGTCGCCCGCGCCGCCGTCTGCATCGACAACGCCCGCCGCTACACCCGCGAACACGCCATGGCCGTCACCCTCCAGCGCAGCCTGCTGCCCCGCGCCCTGCCCGAGCAGAGCGCCCTGGAGGTGGCCCACCGCTACCTGCCCGCCCAGTCCGGCGTCGGCGGCGACTGGTTCGACGTCATCCCCCTCCCCGGCAGCCGGGTCGCCCTCGTCGTCGGCGACGTCGTCGGGCACGGCCTGCACGCCGCCGCGACCATGGGCCGGCTGCGTACCGCCGTACACAACTTCTCCACCCTCGACCTGCCCCCCGACGAACTCCTCGGCCGCCTCGACGACCTCGTCGGCCGGATCGACCAGGACGAGGACGAGGACGACACGGGCGCCGCCGGCATGACCGGGGCCACCTGCCTGTACGCGGTGTACGACCCCGTCTCCCGGCGCTGCTCCATGGCCCGCGCGGGACACCCGCTGCCCGCGCTGGTCCACCCCGGCGGGAACGTCGAGTTCCCCGACCTCCCGGCCGGGCCGCCGCTGGGCCTCGGCGGCATACCCTTCGAGACCCGCGAACTGGAACTGACCGAAGGCAGCCAGATCGTCTTCTACACCGACGGGCTGATCGAGGACCGCGCCCGCGACATCGACGTCGGCATCGAACTGCTCCGCAAGGCCCTGGGCCGGCCCGCCGCCACCCCCGAGGACCTCTGCAGCCTGGTGCTCGACGAGCTCCTGCCCGCCCACCCCAAGGACGACGTGGCCCTGCTCGTCGCCCGCACCCGCGCCCTCGGCGGCGACCGCGTCGCCGACTGGGACGTACCGTTCCACCCCGGCGCCGTCGGCGGCATCCGCTCCGCCGCCGTACGCAAACTCACCGAGTGGGGCCTGGACGACCTCTCCTTCGCCGCCGAACTGATCCTCAGCGAGCTCATCACCAACGCCATCCGCTACGGATCCGCCCCCGTCCGCGTCCGCCTGCTGTACGACCGCGGTCTGACCTGCGAGGTCGCCGACAACAACAGCACCTCACCCCACCTCCGGTACGCCGCCACCACCGACGAGGGCGGCCGCGGCCTCTTCCTCGTCGCCCAGCTGGCCGAACGCTGGGGCACCAGATACACCGCCCAGGGCAAGGTGATCTGGGCGGAACTCCCGCTCCCCGGCGCCGGCACCGAGCCGCTGGACGGCAGCGGAACCCTGCCGTTCGACGTCTTCAACGCAGGCCTGATCTGAGAGGGGACCATGTTCGGCCCGAACGGCCCGACGCTCCGCGAACTCGCCATCCAGGCGCTCTCGTCCACCCGCGCCGGCTACGACCTGCTGGCCCCCAAGTTCGACCACACCCCCTACCGCACCTCCGAAAGCGTGCTGCGCGCGGTCGCCGACGCCGTACGACCGCTCGGCCCGTTCCGCGCGGGCCTCGACGTGTGCTGCGGCACCGGAGCCGGGGTGGGGGTGCTGCGCGAGCTGTGCCAGGAGCGGGTGACCGGCGTCGACTTCAGCGCCGGCATGCTCGACCGGGCCCGCGCCGCCCACACGGACGCGAACGGCGACGCCCCCGAACTCCACTGGGTATGCGCCGACGCCCGCGCCCTGCCGTTCGGCCCGCCCTTCGACCTTGCCATGAGCTTCGGGGCGTTCGGTCACTTCCTGCCGGCCGAGCGGCCCCTCCTGTTCGCCGGGGTGCACCGGGCGCTGCGGCCCGGCGGCCGGTTCGTCTTCCCCCTCCCGGCCCCGCCCCCGGTCGGCTCCCTGCCCTACTGGGAGCTGTGGGCGTTCGACGCCGCCATGCGCGTACGCAACCTGCTGTGGCGGCCGCGCTTCATCATGTACTACCGCACCTTCCAGCTCACCGACGTGGTCGCGGAACTGACCCGTACCGGCTTCACGGTGGAGCTGTCCCCGCTGGAGGAGTTCGGCCGCCGGCCCGACGGAGCGCCCCGGTGCCGCCTGGTGACCGCGCTGCGCCCGTGAGCCGGCCGCGGGTGTGAGCCACCTGGGCGACGGCCGGTTGCGAGGGCCGTGAACAGCCGGTCGAGTGGGAGACCGGTCCGCGATTCGCCGAATCCGGTACGGCGCGCGGACAACGGCACCGGCCGGATTCACCTCTTCGGTGTCGTACCAGTGGTTTCCCCGAGAGGCAGTGAAGAAGACATGGCCGTCGGCGCATCGAGTGTCACCGTCCCACCGGACCCGGGGAACGACCCCGGGGCCGGGTGCGAGCGGGGTGGCGGTGACCCGCGCAGGTCACGGACGACCGTCTGGACGGCCGGCCTCGCCCTGCTGCCGCTCGGCCTCCTCGCCGCCGCGTCCTACCTCGGCCGGTACGTCCGTCCCAGCGCCGACGAGTGGTGCTTCCTGCCCGTCGTGCGCGACGGCGGCATCTCGCGCCTGGTCGGCAAGTTCTACGTCACCGACAACGGGCGGGTCGGCAACGGGCTGCTCGTCGGCCTGTACGCCAAGTTCCCGGTCGCCGGGCACCAGTGGTACGCCGTCGTCAGCGGCGTCCTCATGCTCGGCCTGCTGTGGGCCCTGACCGTGCAATTGCTGCGCCGGGCCGGCCAGAGCGTACCGCGCGGGGTGCCGCTGCTCGTCGCGGCCATGATCACGGCGGTCTTCCTGTTCGCCACCCAGAACACGTACAAGACCTTCTACTGGCCCGCCGCGTCCGTCTCGCACACCCTCGCCCCGGTCCTCGCCTGCGCGGCGGCGATCCCGCTGCTGCGGGCGCGTGGCAGGCGTGGCCGGATCGCCGCGCTCGCGGTCGTCCTGCTCGCGGGGGTGTTCATGGGGACCCTCTCCGAAGAGGCGTCCGTGGTGGCCCTGGTGGTGCTGTCCGGCGTCGTCCTGTTCGCCGGGTGGATCTTCACCGAACGGGTCAGGGCCTTCGCCCGGGGCTGGTCCCTCGTCGGCATGGCCGGTGTGGCCATCGGCACGATCGTGCTGGTGACGTCCCCCGGTTCGCGCAACCGGCGCGAGCGGTTCGGCGCCGAGACCACCTCGATGCTCGCCCCCGAATCACTGCTCGCCTCGCTGCGGGCGTACGTCCGCATCCTGGAGACGGTCCTGACGACGTGGAGTTACGCGGGCGCCCTCGCCGCCGGAGTCCTGCTGGGCCTGCTGGCCCGCGGCACCGCGGGGGAGCGGCGGGTCCTGCTGCCGTGCCGGCCGCTGCTGCTGACCGGCCTCGGCGCGCTGGCGTTCCTCGTCTCCGGCTACCTGTGCACCGTCATCACCTACCCGGTCTTCGGCCCCCGCGTGGTGTCGGCCGAGCGCACCTGGAACGACTACCTCCTGCTGTACGTGCTGCTCCTGGTGGGCGCCGGTGCCTTCCTCGGGCGGGCGCTGCGACTGCGGGGGGTGCGCACGGGCGCGGTCACCGGGCTCGCCGCCGCCGTCTGCGCGGTGACGGTCCTGGGGCTGGCGGCCCCGCTGTACGAGCTGGGCCACGACATGCGGGTACGGGCGCAGAAGTGGGACCGGCAGGACCGGTGGCTGCGGGAGCGGGCCGCCGAGGGCGCGAAGGTCCTGCCGTACAAGCCGGTGTCGGTCAGCGGGATGCTGGAACCGTTCAGCGCCAACGGCACCAGGATCTGGCCCGCGCAGTGCGTCGCCGACTACTACCACCTGGACAAGGTCACTCGCGGGACGCGCCTTCCCTGACCCGGTCCTCCCCGGGCGGCCGCCGAGACGCCGAACGGCGGGTTGCGGCCGCCCCGGAGGTGATGGCCCAGCGGGCGAGGACGAAGGACAGCGGGGTGACGAGGAGACCGGCGGCGATGGCCGCGAGGTTCTCGTCCATCCCCAGCCTGCTGACGGCGAGATGGAGCAGGATCCCGCTGCCCACCACGTTCGCCGCGCCCGACAGGGGGTAGCGGGCGAACGCCCGCCACGTCGGCCGGGTGCGGAGGGTGACGTACGAGTTGAGCAGGAACGAGCCGACGACGCTCACGGCGTATCCGATGACGTGGGCGGCGAGGTAGGGCAGCCAGATGTTGAGCGTGGCGTACACGCCGAAGTAGACGGCGGTGTTGGCCAGCCCGATGAGGCAGAAGGAGACGAACTGGCGCAGGACGGCGGGCTTCACGGCTTGGGCCGCGCCCGTCCCGCCGGCTCCAGAGGGGCCTGGCGCGCGTCGTGACGCCGGACGGCCGCCGACCGGTCCGTCTCACGCACCACGTAGTGCGGGCGGCGCTTGGCCTCGTGGTAGATCCGCCCCACGTACTCCCCGATGACGCCGAGCGTGGCGAGCTGGATGCCGCTGAGCGCGACGATGGCGGTGATGAGGGTCGCGTACCCGGGTGTGTCCACGCCGTCGAGGATCGCGTTGGCGACGATCCACAGCGCGTAGAGAAGCGCGGAGAGGAACAGCCACAGACCGGTGTGGATGGCCAGGCGCAGCGGCCGGCTGTTGAACGACAGCAGTCCGTCGATGCCGTAGTTGAGCAGCCGCCGGCCGCCCCACTTGGACCGGCCGGCGGCCCGCTCGACGTTCTCGTAGGTGAAGCTGACGGTGTCGAACCCGATCCAGGAGAACAGGCCCTTGGAGAAGCGATTGCTCTCGGGAAGGGAGAGCAGCGAGTCGACCGCGCGGCGTGACAGCAGCCGGAAGTCTCCCGCTCCGTCGACGATCTCGACGTCCATGAAGCGGCGGACCAGGCGGTAGTAGGCGCGGCTGAGCGCGGTCCGCACGGCGCCCTCGCCGCTGCGGTCCCGCTGGGCGATCACCTGGTCGTAGCCGTGCCGGTGCAACTCCAGCATGCGGGGGAGGAGAGCGGGAGGGTGCTGGAGGTCCGCGTCCATGAGGACGACCACGTCCCCCCGGGACATCCGCATACCGGCGAGCAGCGCGGACTCCTTGCCGAAGTTCCGGCTGAAGGAGGTGTAGCGCACGCGCCCGTCGGCCGCCGCCAGGTCCCGCAGCCGGTCCATGGTGCGGTCGCCGCTGCCGTCGTCGACGTAACACACCTCGAAGGTCACTCCGGTCGGTTCGAGAGCGGTGATCAGGGCGGTGTGAAAGGCGTCGATCACCTCGCTCTCGTCGAAGCACGGGACGACGACCGACATATGGACCATGGGCTGCTCACTCCATGCACTGGTGTGCGGTGCGGCGTCCGGGAGTTCGGGGCCGCCGCATAGGGAGGATGGCCATGGGGCCACCGGGGTTGCCTGCACAGGGCGGTGGACTTCGCCCTGTCCAGCCAGTGGAGCGCGGCGGCGGCCGCTTCACAGCCCCACGCCGTCCACTCGGGTGAACCCGTGGGGGTGTGCATGTGTACGCAGACGTCCGCCCCGCCACCCGGACTGCGGGGGCGGGGCGGACGGTGTGCCGGACCGGCGTGGTGGGGTCCGGACCCGGTCTAGCCCTTGCCGACCTCCTTGTTGACGGCGGCCGGCGAGTCGTACTCCTTGTCGGGGAGGGAACTCAGGGCGTCCATGACCTTCTTGTCGGCCTTGTGCTTCTGCGCCTGATCGACGATCTCCTTCTTCGAAGCCGGGTAGTTGACGCCGCCGAGGGCCTTCTGCATTTCGATGGGGTTCACAGCCATGGTCGAGGGGTACCCCCGCGCGGGAGGCGGCTACCGGGACCCAAGCCCATGTCACAACAATGGCGCACAGATACCTTTTCTCCCCACGCAGCGCGAAACCGTCACGGTTGCATCACAATGTCGTGTGAGGACCGGAGAGCGCGGGCACATCCATGTGCGGGAGGGCGACCCGGTTCGGGGACCGGAGCATCGCCCCGTCCCGGGGAGGCCGGCCTGGAGCAGGCAGCGGCGTCCCCTCTCTCCTTGCTTCGTGGCGTGGGAAAGGCAGGTACGTTCATGCTGTTGGCGCATCCCGCAGTGCTTCGTGAGCTCGTAGCCCGTTACGAATCCCTGTGCACCGCCTCCCAGGAGCTGGCCCTCGCGCCCGACCTGAAACGACGGCTCGACGATGTCACGTACACGCTCTGCGTGACCACCGGAACGCGGCAGCTGGACCAAGCGCTGGCGGCCGCACGCGCCAGGCTGGCCGCCACGGCGGCCACGGCGACGTCCCCGGCCACGGCGGCTGTCACTGCCGCGGCGGCCGTGACGGCCACCTGACGGGGAGGATTTTCGGCGGCCCCGGCCCAGGGGTTGACCGGGGCCGCCACGGGTGTCCGCGGGGAGTGCGGAGCGCCCGGTCAAAACACCGGGGGCGGCGCGAGGAGGGAGCGCCGTCAGCCGGTGTTCTGTCTCGTTCCCCGGGTCGTTTCACCGGGGGTGTCCGAGCAGTAAATATATTTACCGTCGAGTAAGCAAGTGCATGAAATTTTTCATGCCGCGACAGACGTGAAAATGTCTGAAAACGCCCTGGCGGCACGAGTGGCGGGGAGCTTCTGGCGTCGTCAGTCGTCGAGGAAGAAGTTGTGCTGCTCCGCGGCCTGCTCATAGCCTTCCAGCCGCACCTGGGTCCGTTCCGGGTTGGCGTCCGCCATGGCCTGGAGCACGGAGGCCGACAGCACGCCGGGTGCCGCGTACGAGTCGAAGACCAGCCGCGAACCGGTGCCGGCCGTCAGCGCCACGTCCGCCTCGTCCACCAGCGGCCCGAGCGTCAGATCCGTGATCAGCGCGATCCGCAGCCCGGTCCGGCGGGCCGCCCGCATCGCGGCCAGGGTCTCGTGCGCGTGCCTCGGCATCGCGAACGCCAGCACCCAGGTGCCGCCCGCCTCGCGGGACTGCAGCAGTGTGTCGTAGGCGACGCTGCCGCCGCGGGTCACCAGGCGGACGTCGGGGTGGATGCGGCGCGCCGCGTACGCGAAGTACTCCGCGAGCGACACCGAGATGCGCAGACCGAGGACGGTCAAGGGCACGGAAGTGGCCAACTCGCGGCCGACGTCGAGGATCTGCCCCGGATCGGCGACCAGGCGCCGCAGATGCTCCAGGTTCTCGATCTCGGCGTCGATGGCGGCCTGCAGCTCGTTGCGGCGGATCTCCTCGCGCGTGTCCGGCGCCCCGGCCACCGCGCTCAGCGCGATCGGCTGCAACGCCTCCCGGAGCGCGGGGAACCCGCTGTACCCCAGGGACGTCGCGAACCGCGTCACCGACGGCTGGCTGACCCCCACCCGCTCCGCGAGATCCGTGATCGACAGGAACGCCGCCTCCGTGAGGTGGTCGATCATGTACTGCGCGATACGGCGCTGGGCGGGCGACAGCCGGTGACCGCCGAAGAGCGCCATGACCCGGTCCATGGGAACAGCGGGGGCCGACTCCTCCGTCGAGGACGGCTTGCCCGGCGTGATCGCAGCCGCCTGCGCGCGTGCCTGCTGCCCTGATGGCACCGGTATGCCTCCTTCTCGTCCCGATCCCGCTCAACATAGCTCAACCGTCCCGGCCTCTCCCCGGCCACCGATGTGCACGACGCGGCCGCTCGGGAGCATGCTGTCTGTGTGCCCCGGGGCACCGCGCCGCACCGGCACGGCGCCGCCGGAACCCTCCCGCTCAGTGAGGCTGGGACATGCCAGGGAAACCGCACAGCAACGGCACGGGCAACGCCAAGGGCCTGCCGGACCCGCTGGCCCTGGAACTGGCACACGCCACGGTGGACGCCGTCGAGTCCACCGGAGGCTTCGCGGGCGGCGTCTACCTGCGCAGCGGCAGCCCGGGGCTGCTCCGGATCGCCGCACTCGCCGGGCTGCCCGCCCGGTTGTTCCACCCCTGGTGGCGCATGCACATCAACCGCCCCTTCCCGGTGGCGGAGTCCTACCGCTCCGGCAGGCCGGTCCACCTCGCCGACGCCGAGGAGGCCATGCGCCGCTTCCCCCAGCTCATGGCGGGCCTGCCGTTTCCCTTCGGGTCGCTCTACGAGCCGGTCACCCACGGCCGTGAGGCGTTCGGCGTGCTCGTGGTGCTCCGCGCCGCCACACCGGGTCGCCCGGTCGAGCCGGCCGACCGGCACCGGATGCAGCAGGCCGCCCGGCGCCTCGGCACCCGGCTCGCCGACCTCGCCGCCCGGGGCACCCCGGTCGCCTGGGACGACCCACCCGTCAACGTCCAGCTCCCGGCCCACGCCGACCCGCCCGTACGGACCGGCCACCTCGACTGGGACCCCGCCACCGGCGCCATCACCATGGACGGCACGCTCCAAACGATGCTGGCCCCCGCCCGGGCCGAACCGCCCGCCCCGGCCGAGCCCCCCGCCCCGGGCCGCGGCCGACGTCCTCGACAGCCGCGACCTGTCCGTTCTGCAGCGGGCCGCCGACGCCGCCCTGTACGACGGCAAGCACTCCGGCCGCGCCATCCT
>NZ_JBEPEL010000050.1:0-52729 GCF_040300825.1 Streptomyces sp. NPDC000229 | reverse complement strand
TTGCAGGTCCACAGCTGGATCGGGGTGCCGTCGGTGCTCGCGCCGCCCGCGACGTCCGCGCACCTGCCGTTCACGCCCTTCACCGCACCCGTCCGGGGGCCCGGCTGCGGGGTGCCCCCGGACGTCTTGACGCGGACGTTGCGGAACGACACCTGATCGCCGTCACCATGGTTCTGGAGGCCGATGTGCCCCTGCGCGAGACTCCGGGCCGGGTCGGTGTTGGTGAAGTCGTTGATCTTGCGTCCGTTGAGGAAGACCTCCAGACGCTCACCCGTGACCCGGATCTCGTACGTGTTCCACTCGCCGGGCGGGTTGAGCGCGGCGTCACGGGCGGCGACGTCCGCCGACTGGAAGCCGTACACCGCGCCCGTCGTCCGGTCCGCGCTGTCGGTCGCGTCGATCTGGATCTCGTACCCGTTGTTCACCGCGGACCAGGGATCGTCGGAGGCCGGGAAGCCCACGAAGACCCCCGAATTGTCGTCCCCGTCCATCCGCCAGTCCAGCTTCAGCGAGTAGTCGCCGGTGAACTCCCGGGCGGAATACCACAGCATTCCCAGACCGCCCTGGGACGTGAGCGTGCCGTCGCTCAGGGTGAACGCCCCCGGCCCAGCCTGCTTCCAGCCGGCCGTGCCGGAACCGTCGAACAAGGGTACGTACCCCGTCTCCGGACGGCAGTCGGCCTCGGTCATCCCGGCCGCCCAGCGGATGCCGCCGAGCAGATGCCGCCGGAAGGCGGCCTCCGTGTACGACTCGTCCGTGTGGCCGCCACCCGTGTAGAAGGCACGGCCGCCCCGGTAGTCCTTGCACCAGGAGATCGGGTGGTCGCCGGACATGTTCCCGCCGGAGTAGCTGGACTCGTCGAGCGACGCGAGGACGTGTGCGGTGGTACGCGGGTTGGAGCGGTAGTTGTACCACTCGTCGAACCGCTGCCAGGTGGTGCCCAGGTGCGCCGTGGCGTCATGGGCGCGGTCCTCGACCTTCACCGTCGCCGTCTGGTTGTGCGGGTGGGAGTGGAACAGCGCACCGGCGAGGCCGGCGTAGAAGGGCCAGTCGTACTCCGTGTCGGCGGCCGCGTGGACGCCGACGTAACCGCCACCGCCCTGGATGTACTGCTCGAACGCGGTCTGCTGCGCCGCGTTCAGCACGTCCCCGGTGGTGGAGAGGAAGACGACGGCCTTGTACTGCGCCAGGTTCCCGGAGGTGAAGGCCTGGGCGTCCTCCGTCGCGTCGACGGTGAAGTTGTTGCCGCCGCCGAGTGCGCGCAGCGCCGCCAGCCCGTCGTCGATGGACGAGTGGCGGAAGCCCGCCGTCTTGGAGAAGGCGAGGATCTTGTACGCCGGGTCCGCGGCAGCCCGCGTACCGAGAGTCGGTCCCTGCTCGTTGAGGGCCGCCCCCGGGGCGGCGGACACGCACAGCAGCGCGCCCGCGAGCCAGCAACCGGCTCTGGTGAGAGTGGAACGCATAGCGGTTACGCCTCCTTCCTGCTACGGCAGGGTCCATTTCTGGTTGGGTCCGGTGTGGCAGGTCCACAGGTGCAGTCGGGTGCCGTCGTTCCAGGTGGAGCCTTCGGCGTCGAGGCATTTGCCGGACTGCGGGTTGTGCACGGTGCCGTCGGTCCGGGGCGTCCACTGCTGGGCTCCGGTGCCGTTGCAGGTCCACAGTTGGATCTTCGTGCCGTTGGCGGTGCCGCCGCCGCTGACGTCCAGGCATTTGCCCAGGGCCCTGAGGGTGCTGTCGCCGGGGAGGGTCCATTGCTGGGCCGTGGTGCTGTTGCAGGTCCACAGCTGGATCGGGGTGCCGTCGGTGCTCGCGCCGCCCGCGACGTCCGCGCACCTGCCGTTCACGCCCTTCACCGCACCCGTCCGCGGACCCGCGCTCCCCGTGCCGAAGTGGAAGTCGTCCACGTCGAACAGCGCGCCCGGGCCGCCCTTGAAGACGAGGTACAGCGTCGTCGTCCCGGCGGGCCGGTTCGAGAGCGTGGTGGAGACGTCCTGGAAGGTCTCCCAGCCGCCCGTCACCGGCACCGTCGCCGTGCCGAGCAGGGTGCCGGTTGGTGAGCCGGCCCGTACCTCCAGGGTGCCGCCGATACCGCCGGAGGCGACTCGGGCCGTGAACCGGGTGGCGTCGTCCAGCGCGTACGGCGTGAAGGAGATCCAGTCGCCGTTGTCGATGTGCCCGACCGTCCTGCCGCCGTGGGCGGGGGCGTGGGAGACGACCTGGACGCCCGATGAGCCGCCGTAGTGCTCGGCCTGCCGGTGGCTGGGCTGGCTGATGTTCTGGTCGTGCGTGGTCAGCGGCGGCTGGCCGTTCGCGCCCTTGTCGGTGTACTCCGCGTCCCAGACGCCGAAGATGTTCGCGTTCGGGTCGTGCTCGCCGTCCGCGATGGTCTGCACCGTGCCGGAGCAGCCGGTGGCGGAGGTCTGCGGATGGCCGTGGCTGTCGTGCCCGATGATGAAGGTGACCTTCACCTTCGCGCAGTCGACGGTCCCGTCCTCCGGATCGGTGACGGTGACCTTGAACGGCACGGCCGCGCCCGGGTCGATGATCCGGCCGTCGACGGGCAGTTCCAGCTTCACCGTCGGTGCCGTGTTGCCGACGGTCACCTGGACGGAGGCGGTGGCGCTGAGGCCGGTCGTGTCCGAGACGGTGACGGTGGCGGTGTACTGGCCGTTGGCCGTGTACGTGTGGGACGGGTTCGCCGCGGTGGAGGTCGCTCCGTCGCCGAACTTCCACGCGTACGTCAGCGGGTCGCCGTCCGGGTCGGAGCTGCCCGCCGAGGAGAACGCCACGGTCAGCGGCGCCTGTCCCGAGGTGCGGTCGGCCTTGGCCTGGGCCACCGGGGAGCGGCCCGCGGTGACGTGCTCGATGCGGTACAGGGCCGAGTTGGCGTCCCCGTTGAAGTAGCCGGTGCCGTAGTCCAGTACGTACAGGGCTCCGTCCGGGCCGAAGGCCATGTCCATCACCTGGGTGCCGGTCCAGGGGAAGGGGTTGATGGACTGGACGGTGCCGTCGGCGCCCTGCGCGATGCGCTTGATCCACTTGCGGCCGAACTCGCCGGCGAAAAAGTTCCCGTCGTAGCTCTGCGGGAACTTGACGGTCGACGTGGAGGCGGCGTCGTAGCGGTAGACCGGTCCGCCCATGGGGGACTCCGACCCGCTGCCGAACTCCGGTACGGAACCGCCGTCGTACGGGATCCAGGCGGGCTGTGCCGGCGGCAGGTCGGTCAGGCCGGTGTTGCGCGGTGAGGCGTTCTTCGGGGCCGCGCAGTCGAACTTCGCGCCGGTCGCGCCGCCGGCGAAGTCATGGTCGACGTACGCGTCGTTCCTGCCCGTGCAGTACGGCCAGCCGAAATTGCCGGCCTTCGTTATGCGGTTGAACTCGACCTGGCCGGCCGGGCCCCGGGTCGGGCTCGCGGTGCCGGCGTCGGGGCCGTAGTCCCCGACGTACACGGTGCCCGTGGGCTTGTCGACGCTCATCCGGAACGGGTTGCGGAAGCCCATGGCATAGATCTCGGGACGGGTCTTCGCGGTGCCGGGCGCGAAGAGATTGCCGGAGGGGATGGAGTACGAGCCGTCCGCGCCGACCTTGATCCGCAGTATCTTGCCGCGCAGGTCGTTGGTGTTGCCCGACGAACGCTGGGCGTCGTAAGCCGGGTTGCGGGACGGGCGCTCGTCGATCGGCGTGTAGCCGTCGGAGGCGAAGGGGTTGGAGTCGTCGCCGGTCGAGAGGTACAGATTGCCCTGGGCGTCGAAGTCGATGTCGCCGCCCACATGGCAGCAGATCCCGCGCGAGGCCGGTACGTCGAGGATCTTCTTCTCGGTGGCGGGGTCGAGGGTGCCGTCGGCGCGGAGGACGAAGCGCGACAGGCGGTTCACCCCGTCGAAGGGGGCGAAGTCGGCGGCCGTACCGTCACCGGGGGCGTCACCGCCCGGGGTGGAGAGCTTGGGCGCGTAGTACAGGTAGATGTGGCGGTTGGCGGTGAAGCCGGGGTCCACGCCGACGCCTTGCAGCCCTTCCTCGTCATGGGAATAGACGTCGAGCTTGCCCGACACCTTGGTCGTGCCGGCGGCGTCGGTGAGCCGCAGGGTGCCGTCGCGCGAGGTGTGCAGGACGGAGCGGTCGGGGAGTACCGCCATGGTCATCGGCTCGCCGGTCTCCGCCACGCCCTTGGCGAGGGTGACCTGTTGGAACTCCTCCGCCGCGGGGGCGGGGGCGGGGGCGGCGGCAGCGGTGGTGGCGATGGCGGTGGCGGGCGTCAGGAAGCCGGCGGCGAGTACCGCGGTGAGGAGGAAGGCCGGCCCCCGGCGGGGTCGTATCGGTCTTGTGCGCACAGGAGTCTCCCTGGGGGTGGGGGAAGCCCAGCGGCCCGGGGTGTGGGGCCGCAGGGGGAACACAAGGGGGAGCACAGGCGCGCGCCGTCGCGCCGAAGGTCGCCGGTCACGGCTCATGACCGGTTCGTTTCAAGGAAGTTAGCGGGCTTGGTCCGGCCGCGTAACCCCTTTCGCGGCGGCATTCGCAACTTCTTCCTGGGGCAGGACAAAGGACCGGCGGCCCGCCTGGAGAGACGGACCGCCGGTGGAACCCGTGTGGTGGAGCGTGGGCGTCAGAACACGCTCACGCCGTACGCGCTCAGCGCCTCGGTGACGGGCTGGAAGAACGTGGTGCCCCCGCTGGAGCAGTTGCCGCTGCCGCCGGAGGTCAGACCGAGCGCGGTGCTCCCCGAGAACAGCGCGCCGCCGCTGTCGCCGGGCTCGGCGCAGACGTTGGTCTGGATCATGCCGTAGACGACGTCGCCGTTGCCGTAGTTGACGGTTGCGTTGAGTCCGGTGACCGTGCCGCCGCGCAGCCCGGTGGTGCTTCCGCTGCGCTGCACGGACTGGCCGACGTACGCGTTGCCCGCGGCCGTGATGTCGCGGTAGCTGCCGTTGTACAGGTACACCCGGCCGTCCGCCGCCGAGGCGTTGGAGTGGCGGATGATGCCGTAGTCGTTGTTCGGGAAGCTGGAGCCGGTACGGGTGCCGAGCACCGCGGTGTTGGACGAGTTGGTGTACCAGGTGCTGCCGATGTTGGTGCAGTGACCGGCCGTCAGGGCGTAGTACGTGCTGCCGCTGCGGACGTTGAACCCGAGCGAGCAGCGTCCGCCGCCTGCGTAGATGGCCTGACCGCCCGCGATGAGCTTGTTGAACGTGCCCGGGGTGCGCTTGATCTCGAGGGCGCCGGCGCGGCTGCCCGCGGCCTCCTTGATCGTGGCGAGTTCGGCGGCCGAGACGGTCGAGTCGGCCGTGACGACGAGCTTGCCGGTCTTGGCGTCCGTGTACCAGGCGGTGCCCGGTACGTCCGCGCTCAGGACGGCGTCGCTCGCCTGGGCCAGCTGGGCGGCGGTGGCACGGCCGCCGTCGAGCGGGGCGGCGCCGGCGCTCGGGGCGGCAAGCGCGGAGGCGGCCAGGAGAGCGGCTGTGACGGCGGTCAGCCGTGCGCCTCTCGCGATGCCGCCGAGGGGGGTGAAGCGCTTGAAGTTCACTGCATCCTCCGGTGGGGGATCCGTGGCCCGCTGGGTGGGCGGGCCCGACAGGGCGCCGGCGAGGCGGTACGTGACGGGTGGGTGACCGTCATGTGCCTGACAAGCGGCGCGCTAGGAATCCTGGGCTCCGGTCGGGTGCGTGGGCAAGATCGCCTTTTGGCCGCGCTCGGCGCGCCCGTATGCCGGGTGGGCCGGGCGGGCCGCCTATGGGGTGGCGCGTGAGGGATGTGGTGCTTCTGGCGGCGCCCGGTCGGCGGGGCGGGAGGGGTGAGCAGCAAAGGCGGGGAACGTTTGCTGATTGGACGTCAGCTCGTCCGGAGGGCCGGGCCCCGTCCGGTGAGCCGGTGGGGGAGAGGGCCGTCGCGGTCGGCTGTCGAATACACCGTTCGATGCTGTTCAGCGTTCAACGGAAGGCGGGGGGCGAGGTGCTGCGGCCGGACCGGCTTCATCCGCTTCGCCGGGCGGCGGCGCGGGCCGACGGATGCCGGCGTTGCAGTGGCGCCCGCAATCAGGACGCCACGGAGTGAGCGAGAGCCCCCGGGTGCGGTGGCGCGACACACTGCCATGCCCCGGGGGCCCGAAGTCGTCCGGTTACTGACTCGGCCACCGCACGCGTCACTTCCTTATGCGTCAATCACTCCCGTTCGCCCAGCGCGCCGTCGTGTCCGAATCCAGCCCCTGGGGCCGGCGTGGTCGCTACGGTCGTCGAGATCGCGGCCGCGCGCCGGCGTCAGCAGGCCCACTCCTTGTCGGGGTCGAGTCCGCCCTCGAGCGGCTGGGTGAAGGAGAACCAGTTCCCCGAGTCGTCGCGGAAGATCGCCTCCGTACCGTAGGGCCGCTCCTGGGGCGGCTGGAGGAACTGCACACCCCGCGCCTTGAGCTTCTCGTAGTCCCCGTGGATGTCATCGGTGGCCAGCACACCCGCACCGAGGACGCCCTTGGACACCAGCTTCCTCATCGCCTCGGCGGACTCCGGATCCATGGCCGGTGCGCTCGGCACCATGAGCGTCAGCTCGACGTCGGGCTGGTCCTTGGCCCCGACGGTCAGCCAGCGCATACCGCCCTCGCCCATCGTCATGTCCGTACGGACCTCCAGCCCCAGCTTCTCGGTGTAGAACTCCTTGGCCCGGTCCTGGTCCAGGACCCAGACGGTGGAAATGGCGAGACCCTTGATCATGTCGTGCTCCTCAGCGGTCGGGCTTGCCCCGCCACCGTAGGCAGCGGACGCCTCAGCCCGCTTCTTCGGAATTGCGGTGCTCGGACGCCGGCAGCGCGTTCGGGAACCCGCCGGCCCACAGCATCGCGTAGCACCCGGGTATGAGCGCGGCCCCGCGGCCGACATGCTTGGCGCGGTACTCGGTGGGGGAGAGGCCGGTCTCCTTCTTGAAGCGGGCCGAGAACGTACCGAGGCTGGTGAAGCCGACCAGCGTGCAGATCTCGGTGACCGAGAGATTCGCGGTGCGGAGCATCTCCTCCGCCCGCTCGATGCGCCGCCTCGACAGGTACTGGCCGGGCGTCTCCCCGTACACCGCCTTGAACGCCCGGACGAAGTGATAGCGCGAATACCCCGCGTGCGCCGCAACCGCGTCCAGGTCGAGCGGCTCGGCCCAGTCGCGGTCCATCGCGTCCTTGGCGAGCCGCAGCTGCTTCAGGTGGCCCAGGTGCGTCGTCACGTTCCCATGCTGGCATGCGGCACCGACAACGCCCGGGGTGTAAAGAGCCGGGCTGCGAGGAAGTCGGGAGACACCAGGGAAGCCGGGTGAAGGAGAGGACGGGAGAGGACATGAAGGACCGCGATCACAACGACCACGAGCCCAAGACCGCCGCCGAAGAGGTCCTGGACGAGTTCGAGGAGGCCGAGCTGCGCCTCGACGACGGGGGCCCGGACGAGCACGACGGGGAAGCGGCGGACACCCTCACGCCCAGCCGGACCGGCCAGGAGTCGGTGCAGAACGACAAGCACCGCCGGGGCGGACGCTCCTCCTGACCGCGCCGGGCACGGCGGGAACGGCCAGCAACGGGGACGGGCCGCCATGGGAACGGGCCGTCGTGGGGACGGCCGCCACGGGGACGGGCCGTCGCGGGGACGGCAGGTCCGGGGTGTGTCCGGCGGCCACGCCGCATGGCATCCGTCAAGGCGGAGGGGAGGCCGTCTGCGACGCCGCGGCCTCGGGGCGCAGATCCGCCAGGTGCAGTGGACGCGCCGGGCGGTCCGGTACCGCGATACGGCTGCTGACGCCGAGGTCAGGGCCCACGTGGAGCAGCTCGCCCGGCTCCATGAGCCGCCAGTGCGGGTTGTCGTCCATGCGCTCGCTGGCGACGACGACCGCCGGGGCGCCGGTCAGGTCGGAGGAGTGGACGCGCATCCGGCCCTCCGCACCGCTGTGGTCGAGGTGCCGGTCGCCGTGGTGGCCGCCGGGCGGGCGGTGCAGGACGTACAGGCGGTGGGTGTCGGGGTAGCGCAGGGCCCACAGCTCGTCGCGGGTGACGAGGATCAGGTTCAGGGCGTAGAGGGGCAGGCGGCCGGCGACCCAGCGGGCGGCGTCCTCGATCCCCGCGGTGACATCGCCGCCATGGGCCCGGATGCGCCGGGTGATCAGCGCGAAGAAGCGCTCCGAGTCGGTGTCCCTCGCCACCAGCGCCCGGTCCTCCGCCAGCTCGGCATCGAGCGCCTCCGGTTCCTCGATCACCCCGTTGTGGGCGAAGAGCCGCCCCTCCTGGAGGAACGGGTGGGTGTTGCGGGCCGCCAGACCACCCGTGGACGCGTAGCGGACATGGGCGAGGAACGTGGCGGAACGGACCCGCCGGGCCTCCTCGGCGAAGGCGCGGTCCCGGTAGGCGGCGATGGGCGCCTTGTCGACCCGGGGGGTGCCGTCGTCCTCGAAGTGACCGAGGCCCGTGCCGTCCGGGTCGCGCCGGCTCTGGTCCCGCAGGCTGTCGGGGGCGTCCAGCAGCCAGAACGTGGCACGCGTACGCCGTGGGGCGCTGCTCATCCCGAACAGCCGGCACATGGGGGCTCCTCTCCGCCGATCCTTGATCGCGCTCAGTGTCTTCCGGGCCGCCTGGGATCCTTGGTCTCGGCACCGTGGGCGAAGCCGCCGGCGTCGTCGGCGTCGCGCTGCGGACCGGGCTGGCGCTCCAGCCGCGCCAGCACCCGGCGCAGGTCGTCCAGGAGCAGGTCGGCCAGGTCGTGTCCGAAGCCGTTGCGTACGACGACGCGCAGCACCGCGAGATCGTCGCGGTTCTTCGGGAAGGTGTAGGCGGGCACCAGCCAGCCACGCTCTCGCAGCGCCGCGGACACGTCGTACACGCTGTACGCCTCGACGCCCTCCCTGATCCGGAAGGCGAACACCGGCGCCTGCCCGCCGTCCGTGACGAGCTCGAACGGCCCCAGTCCGGCGATGCGCCCCGCCAGCCGCATCGCGACGTCCCGGCAGGTCTGCTGCACCCGGCGGTAGCCGTCGAAACCCAGCCGCAAGAAGGTGTAGTACTGCGCGATCACCTGGGCGCCGGGCCGGGAGAAGTTCAGCGCGAAGGTCGGCATGTCCCCGCCCAGGTAGTTGACGTGGAAGACGAGGTCGTCGGGGAGCGCGTCGGCGTCCCTCCACAGCGCCCAGCCCACCCCCGGCATCACCAGCCCGTACTTGTGCCCGGACGTGTTGATGGACGCCACCCGCCGTAGCCGGAAGTCCCACTCCAGGCCGGGATCGATGAACGGCGCGATCATGGCCCCGGACGCGCCGTCCACATGGATCGGCACGTCCAGGCCCGTGCGCGCCTCCAGATCGTCCAGGGCTGCCGCGATGTCCGCGACGGGCTCGTAGCTGCCGTCGAACGTCGAGCCCAGTACGGCGACGACCCCGATCGTGTTCTCGTCGCACAGCTCGACCGCGGTTTCCGGTGTCAGGTGGTACCGGTCACCCTCCATGGGGACGTAGCGGGGCTCGACCTCGAAGTAGTCGGCGAACTTCTCCCAGCAGATCTGCACGTTGATGCCCATCACCAGGTTGGGCCGGTCCGCGGGCTCGCCCGCCGCCCGGCGCCGGTGCTGCCAGCGCCGCTTGAGCGCCAGCCCGGCCAGCATCGCCGCCTCGCTCGACCCGGTGGTGGAACAGCCGACCACCTGGTGGGGGCCCTCGGCGTGCCAGAGGCGGGCCAGCATCTGCACGCACCGCGTCTCCAGCTCGGCGGTCTGCGGGTACTCGTCCTTGTCGATCATGTTCTTGTCGGCGCACTCGGCCATCAGGCGCTGGGCCTGAGGCTCCGCCCACGTACTGACGAACGTCGCCAGGTTCAGCCGGGCGTTGCCGTCCAGCATCAGCTCGTCGTGCACCAGCTGGTAGGCGGTGTCGGGGTCCATCGCCTCGTCCGGCAGGGCATGGCGCGGAACGGTGACGGGCTCACGGCTGAAGAGCGGGTTGAGCTGGAGGTCGCGGCTGCGCCGCACGTCGTGCCGGGAACGGCTCGCTCGGTTCAGGGGCATCGCTCGGCGTCCTTCCGCACGGATCGGCCCGTGCCTTCATGCGCCCTTCCCGCCCTTCGAGGCCCCGCCCCGCCCGCCGCCGCCATTCCCCCCGGAATGGCCCAACACCCGGCCACGCGCCGACACGATGGCCGCCTGCCCCCCACCTGGGAGGCGGCGTGGCCGTACGCGCGGTCCGCAGCGCCGTCGCGCGGTCGGTGACGTGTCGGCCTGAGCAGCACCACCCGGGTGCCCAGCCCTTCGAGCGGTGCAAGAGCATGTCCGCCCGCTCCGGGACCTCCGCCCGGACGCCGACGCGGAGGGGAGGTCCACCACGGGTGAGGTCAGCGGACGCGCTTCTCCGCCAGCGGCGCGACGCCCAGCCGCGGAGGTGCCCCGTCGGGCAGGTGCGGTGTATGGCTCACCAGACGGGCGGAGTTGGCGACGACCGCGATGCTGCTGGTGTTGTGCAGCAGCGCCGCCAGCACCGGGTTGATCGAACCGCCCGCCCCGGCGACGAGCCCGAGGAGGTTGACGCCGATGGACAGCCCGTAGTTCTGGCGCACGACCCGCAGGGTGTGGCGGCTCAGCTCCACGACCGCGACGACCTGACGCAGGTCGTTGCCGGCGAGCGCGATGTCGGCCGTCTCCAGCGCCACGTGCGAGGAGTGGGCGCCCATCACGATCCCCACGTCCGCGAGGGCGAGCGCGGGCGCGTCATTGGTGCCGTCGCCGACCATGGCGACGGTGTGCCCCTCGTCGCGCAGGTCGCGGATGAGCTGGAGCTTCGCCTCCGGCAGCGCGTGCGCGTGAACCTCCGCGATGCCCAGCGCGTCCGCCACCGCCTGCGCCGTCTCCGGAGCGTCACCGGTGAGCAGGGCGATCCGCGACACCCCCAGCTCGGTCAGCTGACGGATCACGGTGTCGGCCCCGCCGCGTACCGCGTCGGACAGGCCCAGCATGCCGATCAGCCGGTCGTCGTGCGCCAGGCAGATCACCGTCTCACCCGCCGCCCGCAGCCTCCCGGTCCACTCCCGGGCCACCTCCGGCAGCGCCAGACCGTGCCGCCGCAGCAGCGCCGGGCTGCCCACCAGCAGCCGGCTGCCGTCCAGTTCGGCCCGCACCCCCATACCGAGGACCACCTCGCACGCCTGGTGGATGGGGATGTGCAGATGCTGCTCCTCGGTACGGCGGACGATCGCCTCCGCCAACGGGTGGCGCGCGTGCAGCTCACCGGAGGCCGCCAGGCTCAGCACCTGGTCGGCGGTGAACGCCTCGTCCAGCGTGACGACGCTGGTCACCAGCGGCCGTCCCAGCGTCAGCGTGCCCGTTTTGTCGAACACCACGGCGGTCACCCGGCCGATCCCCTCCAGGTGGGTGCCGCCCTTGATGAGCGTGCCGTGCCGGGCACCGTTGCCGATGGCGGCGCTGATCGCCGTGGGCGTCGCCAGCCCCACCGCGCACGGGCACGCCACCAGCAGCATGGTCATGGCGCGCCGCGCGTCGCGGGTGAGCGCGAAGGTGACGGCGGCCAGCGCGAAGGAGACCGGCACGAACCGGCGGGTGAACCCCGTGGCGACCGTCTGGATCGGCGCCCGGTCCGCCTGCGCCTCCTCCACCCGGCCGATGATCCGGCCGACGGTGGTGTCACGCCCCACCGAGGTGGCGCGGACGGTCAGCGACCCGTTGGTGATGATGGTGCCCGCGTACACCTCGGCGCCGGGCTGTACGTACACGGGCAGCGCCTCGCCCGTGATGGCGGCCTGGTCGACCAGCGCCTCACCGGAGTCCACCGTCCCGTCCACGGGGATGCGGTGGTGCTCGTACACCGCGACCAGGTCACCCGCCTCGACCTCGTCGAGACCCACCTCCACCTCGACGCCCTCGCGAACCAGCCAGACCCGCTCGTCACCGATGGTCAGCAACTCCTCGATGGCCCGCCGCGTCCTCCGCAGCGTCAACGCCTGCAGGAACTCACCGATGTTGAGCAGCCACAGCACCATCAGCGCCACCACGTTCTCCCGCAGCACCAGCGAGATCACCGTCGCCGCCGTGACCAGCAGATCCGTGCCCGCGTGCCGTTTCCCGCCGAGCGACCGCACGGCGCCCCTGAAGAACGGCAGCCCGGTGAACACGGTCACCACACCGAGCAGGCCCGACGCCCGGGTCGGTCCCCAGGGCGGCCGGCCCAGCAGCCGCCGCGCGCCCACCAGCACCAGCACCGCCCCGCCCACCACCAGTCGGGCGACCTCCCCCGTCGAGGAGTCCGGCACCGAGCGGCTCGCCCTGTCCGGCGCCCCGGGAGGCGGCCTCTCCGACAGGGCGGCCACCAGCCGGTCGACGTCCAGCAGGTCCGGCTCCACCCAGATCAGTACGCAACCGGTGCGCGGGAACACGCGCAGCGCCCGGAAGCCCCGCACATCCGCCAGCCGTTCGTCCACGACCCCCGCACAGCCGGGGCGCCGCTGGAGCCACGGCACGGTCAGCCGTACCCGGCCGGCCGCGGCGGAACGGACGACGACCGATCCCTCGCCGGACATGGCCGGTCAGTGCTCGTGATCGTGGTCGTGGCCCTCGACGCCCACCGCCGACGGCGGCGGCGCCTCCTCGCCCAACTGCTGCCGGGCCTCCGCCAGCAGGTCACCGGCCTTCAACCGCGCCTCCTCGGCGGCGGCTCCCAGCCGGCGCCCCGCCACGATGCCACCCGCCATGCCGTTCACCAGTGCCCTGCGGGCGGCGGGCTTCGCCGTGGGCGCCGCCTTGACGGCCGCTCGGATGACCAGCCCCCCGACGACTCCGGACACGGCATGGTGGGCCAGCCGGCCGACGGCCGCGCCGGCGACTGCTGCGGGATGCATCTGAGGCCTCCTTGCGTTCGTGGACGCGGTACGCGGTACGCGGAGGCGGGACCGGGAGGCGGAACGCGGAAGGGAAAGGAACGTATACGCGCTCGGGGAACGAGGGTGCGAAACCGGTCGACCGCCTCCCCTCCAGTGTGGCACCGCCCTGCCGCACGTGCCCCGGACGAAGCGGCGACCGTAGTGCTCCGTACCTGGTCGGACACCCAACGCAACGGGAACGGCCGGTACGAGCCACCGCATGTAACGGGTTTCGCCGGGACCGGTGCGCCGCCCCCTGGCGTGCCGATACGGTCCGCCCATGGACGACTTCGAGTTGACCAAGGGCATCGACCCGTGCACGCGGCCCGACCAGTTCGTGCAACTCCGGCTGGCGGCCTACGACGCGGCCGCGGACGCCGGCATCTCCTGGGCCCTCAAGGCCCAGCAGCCGCGCCGGGCCGAAATACGGATCGCGCGGGAGCTGCACCAGGACATCCAGGCGGCACGGGCCGCCTGGGGCGCCCCCGACACCCCCGACGACCACTGGCCACAGCTTGTCCGCAGGCTCCACAGCCTGCTCCACATCAGCAACCTCATACCCGCCCTCCTGGAGACCAGCGGCGGACAGGACCTCGACGAGGACCTGGTCCAGGCACTGCGGACGGCCGCCGTGATGTGCGGCGGATTCGACGGGCCGCTCACCGAGCTCGAGGAGTGCCTCCGCGACACCTCCCGCCACCACCGCCACACCGTCGACCTGGATCTCCTGGCGGCGGCGTCCCGGCACGCCCTCACCGCCCTGCTCCTCCTGGACAAAAAACTGTTGTCGAAGATCGCCGCCCGGGGGAGCACTCTGTAGAGCCTCCTCATACCGCCGGTCCCGCCAGGTGCCGCCCGGGACGGTGGCGGATGCGTGCGGCCAGCACCGCCACGTCGTCCTCCGCCCCGTGCGCCTCCAGCCGGGCGAGCACCTGGTCGAGCAGCTCCCTGCGTCCCGGCCCGGGCGGCAGACGCAGCGCGGCCGGCCGTGCCGGCGACACGTCGATGTCCTCGCCGCGCCGCTCCACGAGGCCGTCCGTGCACAACACCAGCGTCTCCGACGGGTCGAGATCGCGGACGCTCAGCTCATAACCCCCCACGCCCGTCCCCAGCGCCGGCCCGGCCGGCACGTGCAGCAGCTCCCCGGTGCCGCCCACGGCGAACACGGCAGGCGGGAGGTGCCCGGCACTGGCGAACGCCGCCTTGCCGCGCGCCGGATCGACCCGGACGAGCAGGCAGGTGGCCGCTCCGCGCAGGTGGTCCGCTCGTCCAGACTGGTCCCGATGGATTCGACGGCCTGCTCCTCCACCCCCAGCCGGGCCACGACAGGGGCGGCGCGGCCACGCGTCAGGTCCGCGGAGTCACTGCCCTCGGTCAACGACAGCACCTCCGTGCCTGGAGCCGGCCCCATCCCAACGGAACGGCGCCGGACCGCGCCCGGGTGACCGCACGCCTCGGTCACCGCTCCCCGGCTTGCCCGGTCACCGCCGCCCGAGCCGCCGCAAGGACCGGCGCAGGAACCGCCGCAGCCGCCGCACCGGCCGGTACGGCCCGCGGCGCGCCGGTCGCTCCCCGGCACCGCCCAGCGGGATCTGCGGCATCAGATAGCGCATACCGCCGCTCTCGAGCACGCAGAAGGGCACCCCGCCCATTTCGCGGGGGTGGCTGACCGTGATGGCGAACGGTCGCGGCGGATCACCGGGCAGTTCCGCCGTCACCGTGCCGCCCTTGCGACGGCCCGGCCCGTACGCGACGACCTTGCCGTCCACGAGCACCTCGAACCCACCCGCGCCACCGACGAACTGGACGGTGACGGAGTGCCCGTCCTGATCGACATGGAAACGGTGACCGAGAGCCATGACGCGCCTCCCGGGCCGGTACGAATCGCCGTAAACCCAGCGTACGTACCGCGACCCCACCGCGTCTCACCCCCAGAGCGCCTCCGCCACCGATACGCCCGCGAAGACCGCGCCCAGGCCGGCGGCCACACTGCCGACCACGTTCAGGGCCGCGTAGAGCACGGCCCCGCCCTCCACCAGGCGCAGCGACTCGTAGGAGAACGTCGAGTAGGTGGTGAGCGCCCCGCACAGTCCCGTGCCCAGCAGCAGCCGCAGCCCCGACGAAGCCGCCCCCGCCGTGACCGCCCCTGTCACCACACCCAGCACCAGGCAGCCCACCACATTGACCGTGAACGTCCCCCAGGGGAAGACCGAGTCGTGCCTGGCCTGCACCGCCCGGTCGGTCAGGTACCGCAGCGGAGCCCCGACCGCCGCGCCCGTGATCACCCACACCCAGTTCACGTCGCCCTCTCCCCGTCGGCGTACCGGACGACCTCGCAGGCGTCGAGCACCACCAGCCCGTCCCCGAGCAGGCCGTCCAAGTGCGGCAGGAAGGCCCGCACGCGCTCCTCGGCGTCCACGATCACGATCGCGACCGGCAGGTCCTCGCTCAGCGACAGCAGCCGTGCGGTGTGGACCAGGGACGACGCCCCGAAGCCCTCGAAGCCGCGGAAGACCGAGGCCCCGGCCAACCCCGCCTCATGCGCCCGGTGGACGATCTCGCTGTACACGGGCCGGTGACGCCAGACGTCGTTCTCCCCCACGAAGATCGTCGCCCGCAGTGCCCGCTCGCCCACCGCCGGTCCGGTCATACCCGCCTCCACGCGATCACGCGGCGCGTCAGCCACGCCGCCGTCCCCACCGCCGCCAGCGCCGCCAGTGGCGTCAGCCCCAGATACACCAGCCCGGTCCCGGCCCGGCCGCCCTCCACCAGCTGCTGGACGTCCACCGCGTACGTCGAGAACGTGGTGAACCCGCCGAGGACTCCGGTACCGAAGAAGGGCCGCACCAGCCGGTGGGCGGCCCAGACCTCGCTGATCACCACCATGAACACACCGATCAGCGCGCAGCCCACGGCGTTGACGCCCAGCGTGGTCCACGGAAAGCCGCTCACGGGGGTCGGCCACAGCAGCGAAGCGCCGTAGCGCGCCGAGGCGCCCATGGCCCCGCCCAGCGCCACGACGGCCACCACCGGCGCCTGGGCGCGCCACGCTGTCATCAACGTCCATTTCCACCGGCCGGGGCGGCCCCCCGGGTCGACCGCGGCCGTCAGAGTAACGCGCCTACCGCCGCAGGCCGTCCAGGGGCTTCAGGTCGGTGTCGTTCAGAGCGCGCCCGGCGCTCTGCGGCCCGGGGCTGCCGGTGTTGCCGTACGCCTGGGTCGAGAAGTTGCCGTTCTGCGTGTGCACCCCGCGGTCGCCCACCGCGGAGGCCATGGGGGCGGAGGCACCGAGAACGGCCGCGGCGACGCCGGCGGTGGCCAGAACCTTCTTGATCATGGGATCGTCCTTGTCGTCGGAGGTCGTCGGAGGTCGTCGAAGAGCGTCGAAGCGACCGGGAGTTCGGTCTGCGTAACGGTCCCGCGCCGACGGACGTATGCCGTATTCACCCGTTTGCCGGGGTGACCGGGCCGGTGGTCAGCGGCGCACCGGCCGGAAGTACCGCTCCAGGGCCCACGCCGACAGCCGCTCGCCGACGGCGTTGCCCACGGTGTCGGCGAACCGGGTGTGGATGCCTCCCCAGACGCGGGCGTTCACCACGTCCCGGTTGTAGTCGCGGGCGTAGCGGTAGTGCCGGGTCGTCCCGGTGCCCCGGGACGGGATGAAGAGGTCGACGCGGGAGGTCCCGAAGAGCCCGGTGAGGGTGCGCATCAGGGCGCCGCCGGACGCCGCGTGCCCACTGAGGTAGTCCGGGTGCGGAGGGGTGTTCAGCAGCGGTTCCCAGCGGGGGTCGGCCCGGGTGGCCGGATTGCCGTCCCGGTCGGCCTCCCGGATGGCGGTGACGGGCCGCCAGGTGCCGTAGTGCAGCTTGGAGTCCCAGGCGGTCACGGCCGCGTCCAGCTGGGTGGTGTTGGCGGCCGCGTACAGCCGGGCCGTGTCCGCGATGTCGAAACGGTGCCGCTCCGCGTGGTCGCCCAGCGCCTTCTGGACGTCCAGGTTCGTGAAGTACACCGCCGTCTCGGTCTGCCAGGGCGTCCGCGCCGATCCCGTCCTGGCGCCGAACGCCCGCACTTCGGCCAGGTCCCTGGTGTACCGGACGGAGGTGAGCCGCGGCGGGGGAGGGGGCCGGAACCGGTCGGGCGAGTCGATGAGCATCGGGCGCAGCCGGCCCAGCCAGGCGCTCGCGAACGGCTGGTGACCCGGCGGCGTGGGCCGCCAGACACCGGGTGCGGGGTACGCGGTGAACGGCACCGACGCGCCACGGCCGTCTCCGGCGCGCAGCGCCAGGACGTGGTCGGCGGCGCGCTCGCCGAAGGCGACGCCCTCCCGCTCGGCCCGGCCGTCCGGTACCCGCGCGAGACTCGCGGCGTAGAGCTTCCGCAGCCGGGACCCGGCCGCCGGGAAGGAGACCCGCAGCAGCCGGTACGCCGCTGCCGCCGCCGCGGCCTCCGAGGACGCCGTACGCGGGCCCCGCGCATGCCAGCGGTACGGTTCGTACCGTCCTTCGATGCCGACCACCGCGTTGTACACGGCCGTGGCGACGAACGCGTGCCAGATCAGTTCCTCCGGGGCGGTCAGCCCGCCGTGCGGGTCGACCGTGTTTGTCACGGCGCCCAGCCACTCGCCGACCACCGCGCCCGACGGCCGGGCGGGGACGTGGTCGCGCGCCGCTCCCGCCGAGGCGTGCGGAACGGCCGCCGCCAGCGCCGCCAGTCCGGTCGCGGCGGCGACCGCCACGGCCGCACGGCGTCCCACTCCCTTGCGTCGCACAGCGAAACTCCTCGCGCAGGTGAACCGTCCCGTACAGGTGTTGACCCCGGGGCGGGCGGCCAACCGCTCCGCCTCCGGGGCCTGCGCTGTCCGGGGCAGTCACGCCACCCGGACGGAGTCAGCCGCGTCAGCCGTCGACGCGCTCCAGGACCTCGCCGAGGTCGACGAACGCGAAGTTCGTGGCGTCACGGCCCCCGTCCACCGGCGTGTCGTGGCCGTCCTGCACGACGAGCAGGCCGCGCGGATACCTCGTACCGAGGGGGGCGTTGAGCGCGGCGGCGCCGTCGCACTCCTCCGACCCGTCGACCGCGCCGTCGGCCGTGGCGGTGACGCGGAACCCGCCCTCGTACTCGCCTGCGTCCTCCAACTCGCGGTCGTACAGGGCGAAGGTGTCGTCGCCCTGGCTGGAGGCCAGCAGGTAGCCGTCACCGTCGGCCTCGGTGAGCAGGGTCAGGCCCTCGACGTCGGCCGCCAGGCGGGTGCCGCCGAAGCCCGGGTCGGCACCGGCGGCGCACTCCTCGCTCTGCTCGTCGTACACCGCAGGTACGCCGTACTCGCGAACGCGGTCGACGAGCTTCGGTGCGGCGCCCGTCAGGTCCGCGCGCATGCGCCAGATGCCGACGTCCTCCTGACCGGCGTACAGCATGCCGTTGGCCGGGTCCACGACCATGCCCTCGATCTGGGGCAGCTCGCCCGGCTCCCCGCACGGCGTCCAGGACGTGCCGTTGGGCAGCCGGAAGGAGGACGGCAGATCCAGGCTGCGGATCTTCCCGTAGGTCACCGTGCCGCGGGGAGTGGGGGTGAGCTCCAGGAGGGCCACGGTGGTGCGGTTGCGGCGGCTGACGAGCGCGTACGAGCGGCCGGTGGCGGCATCGGTCCAGGTGGCGAGCCCGTAGGCGGTGTCCTGGTCGTTGATCTCGGCCTGGTCCGCGGAGAACACCGGCGGGGCGGCGGAGTCGGTGATGTCGACGAGCGGGCCGCCGGGCCGGCCGGGCGCGATGCGGTGGATACGGAGACGGTCGTGGCCGCGGTCGGTCGTCACGGCGACGTCGGCGCGGCCGGACGGCAGCCGCAGGCCGTGGACGAGGTCGACGTTGTTGAAACGGCCGGGGGCGTCGCCCGGCCCGGCGGCCGGGGGAGCGGGGACCGACTGCACCTGGCGGGCGTCGAGGTCGTACACCCGCAGGCCGCCCTCCTTGGCGGTGGCGATGACCAGGCTGCGGTCGGGGTGGGCGGCGTTGCGCCAGATCGCCGGGTCGTCGGCGTCGGCGTTGCCGCCCGCCTCGTCGTCGTACAGCGGGGCGGTCTCGGCGCGGGGCGCGACGCCGGGCAGCGGCCTGGTGCTGCCGGCCGGGTGCGCGCCGGCGGGAACCGTGGCGGTGAGCGCCGCCAGCGCCGTACCCAGGACGAGGGCGGCCGACCGGACGGGACGGTGCCTGAACACGAGAGGAACCCCTTGCTGTCGGGAGCATGGCAAACCGGTGCCGATCCTGGGGCCACTCGGTGACCGGCTCGGCTACGCCGGATGTGCCTCTCGTGAACTCACCGCGTCATGCGGGCCTTTCGCTCAGGTGGGCGCGCCCGGTGCCGCCGCCTCGGCGGGTGCCTCCTCCGGGGCCCGCACCGGCCCCGGCGCCTGCCCGCCGGGCTCGAAGCCGGCCAGCATCCGTTCCAGTTCTTGCTGGTCCGGCCCGATGAAGGGGTCCGACCCGGGCGCGGCGCTGATGGAGTCGACCATCCGGGACGTGAGGCCGGTGGCCGCCGGCAGGTGCGTGCTCAGGACGATCTCGGGGTCCATCTCCCGCAGCGGCCGCACGGTCGCGAGGTACTTGTCGGCATCGACGGTGTGCACCCATGGGCTGTCGACGGTGGCCCACAGCAACTGCGCGGCCCGCAACTGCTCCGGGACGAGCGCGCCCGCGTCGTCGCCCTCGGCCAGGTCCGCACTCGGCATGGGCGCCCCGAAACAGTCGGAACTGAAGCAGGCACGCGACCGGTCGTCGTAGAAGCCCACCGTCGCCGGATTGTCGAACAGCGGCGGCCGGAACGCGCTGAGCGTGCGGTCGCCGACGTCCAGGGACTGCCCCGGGTTCAGCAGGAACACCCGCTCCAGCGGCAGCGGCCGCTCGGTGGACATGATCCCGGCACCGATGTAGGTGGTGATGATCCGCGCCTGCGGGGCCGCCTCCAGCAGCGCGAACAGGCCGCCCGTGTGGTCCCGGTCGGGGTGGGTCAGCCAGATCCACCGCACATCGGCGGGGTCGATCGTCGAGCCGACCGCCTCCAGGAAGTCCCGGTCGGGCAGACCGACACCGGTGTCCACGACAACCGGTTCCTCGGCGTGCAGGACGAAGGCGTTCACGGGCAGGAAACCGATCCCGGGTACCTCGAGGGAGTCCGCGAGGACGGTGATGTCGCGCCCGACTCTGTGCATGGTCATGGTGGAGCTCCGATGCCCCCCAGCGCTGGAGAAGGCTCGCGGCCGCCGAGGGGGAGCGGGCCGTTTGCGCCCGTCCCCTGCTCCCCGTCTTCCATGGTGGTCCCGGCCCCGCCCGGCCGCACTCCGGCGCCCGGTCGCCGCGGCGGCGTTCGGAGGCGGGAGCCGGTGGTACTCGGCGTACCAGCCGCTTTCGGCCACCGGCGTGCGTGCGCGCCGGTATGGAGGCACGGTGGCAGGACGGAGAGGAGCGGTCATGGGCGGCGCAGAGGGGACCCCGGCCGACCGTGGCACGGCGGGCGGCCCGGGGGCGGAGGCCGCGGTGACCGAGCCGTCGTCGGCGGAAGGGCTGCTCGACGTCCTCGGAGTGGCCGCCCTGGTGCTGGACGCGGACGGGCGCATCGTGCTGTGGAGCCCACAGGCCGAGGAACTGCTGGGCTACACGGCCGAGGAGGCGCTGGGCCGGTACGCCGCGCGTCTCATGGTCGACGAGGAGCATTTCGAACGGGTCCTCCACCTGTTCGAGCGGGTGATGAGCAGCGGGGACGCGTGGTCGGGGGAATTCCCCGTACGGCACAAGGACGGCACCGGACGGGTGCTGGAGTTCCGCAACATGCGGCTCCTGGACGACCGGGGCGACTACTACGCCCTGGGCCTGGCCACCGACCAGGCGGTGCTGCGCAAGGTGGAACGGGACCTGGCACTGTCGGTCCGGCTGGTGGACCAGTCGCCGATCGGCCTCGCCGTCCTGGGCCCCGATCTGCGGTACGTGGGTGTCAACGCCGCCCTGGAGCGGATCGACGGGCTGAGCGCCGACCAGCACAAGGGCCGGGGCGTCGCGGAGGTCCTCCCGTTCGTGGACGCCGAAGCGGTCGACGAGGCGATGCGGGGCGTCCTGGACACCGGCGTACCGGTGCTCGACCGCCAGATGGTGGGCCGTACCGCGGCGGACCCCGACACCGATCACGCCTGGTCGGTGTCGCTGTACCGGCTGGAGGACGTCGCGGGCCGGGTGCTGGGACTGGCCGTCTCCGTGGTCGACGTGACCGACCGCTACCGCGCGGCCACGGAGGCCGAGCGGGCGCGCCACCGCCTGGCGCTGGTCGCCGACGCCTCGGTACGGATCGGCACCACGCTCGACCTGGAGCAGACCGCCCGTGAGCTGGCCGGCATCGCCGTCCCCGAGCTCGCCGACGTCGCCGCCGTCGACCTCCTGGACACCGTGCTGGAAGGGCGCCCCGGCCCTGTCGCCGCCGACGGGCCCGCCGTCATCCGGGCCCTGGCCGTCGCCGCCGCCTACCCGACCGTCGCCGTCCAGGCCGCCGACCCTCCGGGCGAACCGGCCCACTACGGCGCCGACCGGCTCGTCACCCGCTGCGTACGCACCGCCCGGCCGGTCATGGTGGCCGCGGTCGACGACGAGGCCCTGTCCTGCATCGCCCGGGACCGTCACGCCGCGGAGCTCCTCGCCCGGGCCGGCGTCCACTCGTACCTGGCCGTGCCGCTGATCGCCCGCGGCGAAGTGCTGGGCGCCCTCGACCTCAAACGCGCCCGCAACCCGCTCCCCTTCACCGAGGACGACGTCCTGCTCGCGAGCGAGCTGGCCGCCCGGGCGGCGGTCTGCATCGACAACGCCCGCCTCTTCCGCAGGCAGCGGGAGACCGCGCTGACCCTGCAACGCAGCCTGCTCCCCCGGACGCCCCGCCACCTCGTGGGGCTCGAAGTGGCCTCCCGCTACCAGCCGGCCGGGGCGGGCAGCGAGGTGGGGGGCGACTGGTTCGACATCATCCCCATGGACGACGGACGCACCGCCCTCGTGGTGGGCGACGTGATGGGCAGCGGCATCAACTCCGCCACCACCATGGGCCGTCTGCGCACCGCCACCCAGACCCTGTCGCGGCTCTCCCTCGAACCCGCCGAGGTCCTCCGGCACCTCGACGAGATCATCGTCGATCTGGAACCGTCCCTCGCCACGTGCGTGTACGCGGTCTACGACCCCCACCGCGCCCAATGCTGCCTCGGTACCGCCGGTCACCCCCCGCCCGTCCTCATCCGCGCCGGTGACGGCCCCCGGCTGCTCGATCTGCCCTCCGGCGCTCCGCTGGGCGTGGGCGGCGTCCCCTTCCACGACGTCACGGCCGCACTCGCCCCGGGCGACCGGCTGGTGTTCTACACCGACGGCCTGGTGGAAACACGCGACCAGGACATCGACACCCGTCTGGACCGGCTGCTCGACCTCCTCCGCACGCCCGACCCGTCCCTGGAGCACACCTGCGACCGCCTCCTGCGCGAACTGCGGCACGGCGGCAACCACGACGACGTCGCCCTCCTCGTCGCCCGCGTCCCCGACTGACCCTGGTCCGCCGCCCGGAAAAACGATCGATCCGTCAGCACACCGGCCCCTACGCTGTGGTGAGCGGGACCGCGCGCGGTCCCGCAGGTTGCGGAGCCGTGGCAGAGCGGCCCATTGCGATCGCCGTGAGGGAGGTCCCCCTCACGGCGACTGAGGGGTTCCCGGGCGGACCTGCCTGTGCCCTTCCGCGGGTTCGAATCCCGTCGGCTCCGCAACCGACCGTTCACGGCGCGGGTTTGCGCGCCGGCAGGCAGGCGTGCGGCCGCTTCGCCGGTGCGACGGGTTCCTGCTCCAACCGTGCGGAGACGACCGGACCGGCCTGCTCCAGGAGTCCGGGGAGACGTCCCAGGGGCAGGAGTGGGACTCGTACGAGACGGGGTGGCCGTACGCCTGTGCAGCAGGTGTCCCCCGGCACAGGCGTACCCGCCCAGCAGCAGGTGCCCCCGGGCGCCGTCACCCGGCCGGGCCCGCACTCCACTGGGTCCCTCTCGGCCGGCGGCTTGACGAGCCTGACGTAGTCGTCGGCGACGGTGTCGTACGACTCACGGACGGCGGCCGGGCAGGGAGGCTGTTCGGTCACGCGGTCAGCCAAGGACCGGGCCGGCTCGTCCTCCGAGAAACCGGCCCGGGCGCCGCCCGGGAAGCCCCCGTGGCGGCCCTTCGGCCGGGGTGTGGGCCATCGTGCGGGCACCACCGGGGGCAGGACCTTCCCCAGCCTCCGCGGAGGGCTCCCGGGTGCGTCAACGCCCTTGCGGAACACCGTCCGAGCTGGGCTTTCGCACCGTCAGGCCCTACCGTTCCGGGCATGGGGAAAGGGGACCCGATGGACCGCGCCATACGCACGGTGGACGATGTGTTGCAGCTTCTGGACGGCTTGTTCGCACGGGAGGCCGACCGCTGGACCGCCGACGGGGCCGACTGGTGGGACGGCTTCTACACCGACCGCGCGAAGCCGGTCCCGTTCTTCGTGGACAAGCCGGACGAGAACCTGGTCTCGTACCTGGCCCGAGGCCTGATCACTCCGGGCCGGGCGCTCGACCTGGGGTGCGGTCCCGGCCGCAACGCCCTGCACCTCGCCTCGTTGGGCTTCGAGGTGGACGCCGTCGATCTCTCGCCGGTGGCCATCGCCTGGGCCGAGGAGCGCGCCCGCGAAGCCGGGGCCGCCGTCCGGTTCCACCGGGGAGACGCCTTCACCCTCGTCGGCACCGAGCTGACCGGCACCTACGACCTGATCTACGACTCGGGCTGCTTCCACCACCTGCCACCGCATCGCCGCGTCAGTTATCTCGCGCTCCTGGACCAGGCCCTCGCCCCCGGCGGCCACTTCGGCCTCACGTGCTTCGCCGCGGGCGGGATGGGTTCGGAGGAACCCGACGCCGCCTTCTACCTCCAGTCCACGCTCCACGGCGGGCTCGCCTACACGCCCGAGTCGTTGCGCTGGATCTTCTCGGACCTCGTGGAGGTGGAACTGCGCCGCATGCGCGACGAGCCGCCCGAGTCCGCGCACTTCGGTGAGCCCTTCCTCTGGACGGCCCTGTTCACCGCCTCACGGTAGCGATAATTCGACGTGCGTCTATGTTGACATGCGTCGAAGCAGGGGGACCCTGGCCATGCAAGTCATCGACGTCCGTCGAAGCCGGAAGGGAGTCGCCATGGGCGCGCCCGCCACTTCCGTGGACGCGGCTCCCAGGGCTTCGTCCAGGAGCCGTCGCGGCCCGTGACCGACGTCCACCCCACCCGTAAGGCCGCGACCGGCACGGGGGACCGGTCGCGGCCCCGTGCCGTGCTCCCGGCCCTCTGCGCCACTCAGATCACCGGCTGGGGCGTCCTCTACTACGCGTTCGCCGTGCTGAACCCGGCGATCACCGCGGACACCGGCTGGCCCGCGGGCGCGACCACCGCCGCCTTCTCCGCCGCCCTGCTCGTCTCGGCGCTCGCCGGAATCCGCATCGGCCGGATACTCGACCAGCGGGGCCCGCGCGCGGTCATGGCCACCGGATCGGTCGTCGGCACGGCCGCTCTGGCCGTCGTGGCGACCGCCACCGACCTCGCGGTCTTCTTCGCCGGCTGGCTGCTCACGGGCCTCGCGATGGCGTCCACCTTCTACCAGCCCGCCTTCGCCGCCCTCACCCGCTGGTGGGCGCCCGACCACATCCGTGCCCTGACCGTCGTCACCCTGGCCGGCGGCCTGGCCTCCACCGTCTTCGCGCCCCTCACCGCGCTCCTCGCCGGCCACCTGTCCTGGCGCGCGACCTACCTGGTACTCGCCGCGATCCTGGCCGCCGTCACCGTTCCCGCCCACACGCTCGCCCTCGCGGCACCCTGGCCCCCCGCCCCGCACCCGCCCGCCCACTCGGCCGCAGCCGCGGGAACGGTGGCGCGGGGGCGCCCCTTCCTGCTGCTCGCCGTCGCGCTCACCCTCTCGTCGTTCGCCATGCACGCCGTCGTCGTCGCCCTCGTACCGCTCCTCCTCGAACGCGGCCTCTCCATGGCACAGGCCGCCTGGGCCCTCGGCCTCGGCGGCATCGGCCAGACTCTCGGCCGCGCCCTGTACGCCCCGCTCGCCCGCCGCACCTCGGTCACCGCCCGTACGACCGCCCTGGTCGCGCTCGGCGGTGTCACCACGGCCGCCCTGGCGTTCGTCCCGGGCCCCTACGCGCTCGTGGCCGCCCTGTCGGTCGTCGCGGGGACGGTCCGCGGCAACCTCACCCTGCTCCAGGCCACCGCCGTCACCGACCGATGGGGAACCAGCCATTACGGCCGGCTGTCGGGCCTCCTCGCCGCCCCGGCCACCACCGCCTCCGCCCTGGCGCCGTTCGCCGGCGCCGCCCTGGCCGCGCCGCTCGGCGGATACCCGCCCCTGTTCGGCGCACTCGCGGGCGTCTCGGCCCTCGCCGCGCTGGCCGCGTTCCGCGGGAGAACCCCTAGCTCTGTCGATATGACCGACCCCAGGGGCATAAGCCGTGACTGATGGCTGGTTGGGGCGTTGGTCTGGCTATGACCACGTCTCAGCGTATTCTCGCCGCCCTCGCCATGGCCGCCGGCGCTTCCGTCCTGGCGGCCCCCACCGCGGCAGCGGCCATCGTGCCCGCACCGGGCCCCCAGGGGCCGTCCCTCCTCAACCGGGTCGACAACCTCGCGTCGATCGCCGTCGCCCCCGAGCACCGCGACCAGGTGCCCACGGTGACCGAGCAGTTCGGCGGGCTCGACGGGCTCCAGCGCCTCGGCGAGGCGCGGCAGCTCATCGCGCCGGTGGCCCCGGTGCTGGGGCTGCTCCCCGTCGGCTGAGCCCGCCGAGGCCGAGTGGGCGCGGCTACTCGAACCGTGACGTGTCGCCCGCCCCCCGGCGTACGATCTCGGCCTCGCCGCCCGAGAAGTCGATGACCGTGGTCGGTTCGGTGCCGCAGTCACCCGAGTCGACCACGGCGTCGACCACGTGGTCGAGCCGCTCCTTGATCTCCCAGCCCTGAGTCAGGGGCTCCTCCTCGTCCGGCAGGAGGAGGGTGCTGGAGAGCAGCGGCTCACCGAGTTCGGCGAGCAGGGCCTGCGTGACCCCGTGGTCCGGGATCCGGACTCCGACGGTCTTCTTCTTCGGGTGCAGGAGCTGGCGGGGCACCTCCTTCGTCGCGGGGAGGATGAAGGTGTAACTGCCGGGCGTCGCCGCCTTGATCGCGCGGAACACGTCATTGTCGACGTGTACGAACTGACCCAACTGCGCGAAGTTCTCACACACCAGGGTGAAGTGGTGACGGTCGTCCAGGTTGCGGATCGACCTGATCCGGCCCAGGCCGTCACGGTTCCCGAGCTGGCAGCCCAGGGCGAAACAGGAATCCGTCGGGTACGCGACAAGCGCGCCGGAGCGGATGAGGTCGGCCACACTGCTGATGGTTCGCCGCTGGGGGTTCTCGGGGTGCACGTCGAAATACTTCGCCATCCGCCGAGCCTACGCGATCAGGCCACCCGCGCCCATTGCGACCGGGACGCCACCGCGTGCCCGCCAGGCGTTCAACGCCACCACCATTGTGCTGCGCGTCGCGGGCGGACCGTCCGCCCGATCGCTTCGGCCGTGCGTTCCCGCTGCCCCCAGACGTTGCAGGCGACCGCGAGGGCGACGAGCCCCGCCGCGACGACGAGCCGGCAGCCCACGCGGCGGGTGCCTCCGCCCGCAACGCGGCGGCCGACGCGCCCGACGGCAGTGTCCCTGCGCGCAGGCGGCCACTGGCCTCCCCGATCGGCACGCCGGCAGCACCGCGATCCCACCGACCGCTGTCCCCGGCAGCCGGGTGATCTTCCGGCGCCGGCCCGCGCACGGCACACTCGGGGACAGGGCGGCTCGCCACGGGCGTCGACGGCAGGGGAGGGAAGCATGACCGACCGGTGGGTGAGGCTCCAACTCGCCGTGGACGCCTTCGACGAGGAACGCTTCGACGCCTACGTACGGAAGTGCCGGGCCGAGGGCATCACTCTGACCACGCTCGCCGCGGTGGGGGACACCCCCGGACACCGGCGCGCGCTGTACGAGCTGAACAAGGAGTGCGCGGCCGACATACCGGAGCGGGGCGAGTTCTTCCCGTTCGACGAGTACGTCGAGCGCCGCTTCGGGACCCCTTCCTACGATCCACGGGGCATCGTGATCGCACAGGACGGTGACACGTGGATCGGGATGGCCGCGACGTCCCGCCACGACGGGTTCGCCTTCAACGAGATGACCGGGGTGCGGGCCGGCTACCGGGGCCGTGGCATCTCCGTCGCCATGAAGACCTTCGGCATGGGTTTCGTCAGGCTGTGCGGCGTCCCCGAGGTCCGTACCCTCCACCACCCGGCGAACGTGAGCGCCATCGCCATGAACCGGGCGATGGGTTACGTCGACGCCACGTGGACCGACCTCTGACAGGCCCTCACCGACGGAACGCCGGCCCCACGGGCAGGAGCTCGGGCCGTTTGGCGGTGCGGCCGTCGCCGGAGGACCGGCCGCGCAGCCGGCGCCCGAGCCAGGGGCCCAGGAACCCTGCCGCCCACCGCAGTTCGGCTCCTGCGGCACGCCACGCCGTGGGGGCCGCCCGCGGCGGCAGGGGGTGCGCCCAGGCGTCGTCGCTGCCGGGCAGGCGGATGGCCTGGGCGACGGCCGCGGCGATCCGCTCGTGGCCGAGGGGGCCGGCATGGAGACGGTCCGCGGCCCACAACCGGGGGTCGGCGGAGACCTCCTGCGCGCCCGTGTCGGCGACCGTGACGTCGTGGCGGGCCGCCGCGGCGCGGATACGGGCGTTGATGTCGGACACCCGGGACCTGAGCGGTCGGGCGAGCGGCGCGATGCGCCCCACGTCCGGGAAGGTCAGGGTCACCACGTGGGCCCCGGCGGCCGAGAGCGCGGCGAACATCTCCTCCAGGTGTCCGGCCACCTCCCCGGCGTCGAAGCGGGGACGCAGCAGGTCGTTGACCCCGGCGACGACGGTGACCAGGTCGGGGCGGAGGGCCAGGGCGGGCGCGAGCTGTTCGGCACGGACCTGGCCCGCCAGGCGCCCTCGTACACCCAGATTGGCGTACCGGAGGCGGGGGTCGACCACCGTGAGATGCTCGGCGAGCCGGTCCGCCCAGCCGCGCAGGCCGACGGTGTCGTCCCCGTCGCCGACTCCTTCGGTCATGCTGTCGCCCAGGGCGACGTAACGCAGATACTCACCGCCGGGCATGGTCGGCCCTCTCCCTCTCCCGCAGGACGGCTGCGATCCGCAGACACCAGTCGCGGTGCTCCCGCTCGAAGGACAGGCCGCGCAGACAGGTCAGATACGGACCGATCCGCTCGCCCCGGAGCAGGAACTCCTCCTCGTCCACGCCGCCGCGCAACTGCCGCAGCAAGGTGCTCAGGAGCTCGATCTTGGCTTCGGCCGCGGACGCCCGCTCCCGGAGCTGCTCGATCACGGGGGCGGTGCCGATACGGTCGGCGGCCTGGACCTTGACGAGCAGATCGTCGCGGATGAACGAGGGCTTCGACGCCGCCGCGGCGAACGTCTCCAACTCGGCGCGACCTGCCTCGGTGACCCGGAACAGGCGCTTGTTGGGCCGGGACTCCTGGACCACTTGCCGGCCCGCGACGAGCCCTTCCTTCTCCAGCTTGGTGAGCTCGGCGTACAGCTGCTGCGGCAGCGCGTGCCAGAAGTTGGCGACGCCGATGTCGAACGCCTTCGCCAACTGGTACCCGCTGTACTCGCCGTCCAGCAGCGCCGCCAGCACGGCATGCCGCAAGGCCATCGAGGCGACCCCCTTTCCTTTCCTCGCCCTTCGCCGGCATCATACTCAAAAAAATGACTAGTCATGTTCTTGAGTAGCAGGAGGGGTCGTGGAGGCCTTGGACAAGACCGCCGATGATTTCCGCGCGGCGGTGGAGAAGCGGGATCTCGCTGCACTGGACGACCTGTTCACCGAGGACATCCGCCTCTACAGCCCGGTCAAGTTCACCCCCTTCGAGGGCAAGCCGATGGTGCTGGGACTCTTCGGCGTCCTGATGCGCACCTTCGAGGACCTCCGCTACGTCGGACACTTCGAGGGCGCCGCCGAGACCACCGGCGACGGCCGGGAAGCCCCGGCGGCCGTCCTGCCCTTCCGTGCCACCGTGGGCGGCAAGCAGATCCACGGCACCGACCTTCTCCACTTCGACGGGACGGGCCGGATCAAGGAGTTCACCGTGATGGTCCGTCCTCAGTCCGCCGTGCAGGCCCTTGGGGAGGCGGTACTCGCCGGGCTGGTCGCCGACGGCCTCGTCCCGCCGACGGGCTGACCGGTTCCGCGCACGGCTCACCGGGATCAGCCGGGCGGTTGGAGGGGGTCCTGGCCGTAGCGTCCGCGGTTCGCCGGCGGACGCGGACCGCATCCGGCTGGGCGTATCGCGCGGAAACGCGTCATCGGGCGTGGGCGCCGGACTCCAACGCTGCAACAGGTACACCGGCACACCGTCGCCCGGACATGGGCGTCCGCGCCGACCATCCCCAACACCACCACCCCCGGTCCCGCCGCCGATGTCCCGTGCGCCCCCAGGCCTCCCCGCCAACGACGACCACCGCGCGGCCATTGCCGGGCGAGCGTACGCCCGTACCACTGCCGCGGGCGGGGGCGGGGGCGGGGGCGGGGGCGGTGAGGGAAACCGTTGTGCCGTCCTGTGTTCGGCCACGCGGACGCGGGGGGTGCGCAGCCCTTCGTCGACCCCGGGAACCGCATCTCGTACGCGTCGGTGTTTCAGCGAGCCGACGGCGTCCTCATACCTACCGTCGGCCCGGGCCACACCATGCAGGCGCCCCGGCGGCCCGGGCTGCCGGGACGGGCCGCATGGTGCCGGGTGCGGAGGTTCAGCTGGCCGGTGCCTGGTACAGGCCGCGGCCCGCACGGCGGGCGCGGGAGGTTGCCACGAGCCGGTCGAGGGTGCTGCGTACGGTGTTGATGGCACCGGTGGAGTCGTCGCGGCCGAGCTCCTTGGCGACGTCCCGGGCTCGCAGGGGCGTGTCGCCGTTGCGGGCGAGGACGGCGGCGACCTGATCGGTCAGGCCACTGGTGCTGTCGCCGGCGGGGGAGGAGTCCTTGGCCGCCGGCTTCTTGGCCGCCGGCTTCTTGGCGGTCTCGGCCTTCGCGGTCTTGCTGCTCTTCGTGCTCTTCGTCGCCTTGGCCGGGGTGGCCTTCTTGGCCGGTCGGGTCTTGGCCGCCGACTTGGCGGGCTTCTTGGCGGTGCTCTTCCGCCCAGCGGCAGTGGTGCGGGGTGCGCGCTGCGCGGGAACGTCCTCCGCTGCCTCCGGCTCCGGCTCCGGGTCCTGCGCCGGCTCCTGCTCGGTCTCCTGCGCCGGCTCCTGCCCGGGGGTTGCGGCCTCGGGCGCCTCTTCCGGCGCGGGCTCAGGAGCCGCGGCAGTGGTGGGCGGTACTTCCCCCGCCCCGGCCGGTGTTTCGGTGCGCGGTGCCGGGACCGCCGCGGTGGTGAGGGCCTGCAGCGCGGTCAGCGCGCCGCGGACGGACTCAAGACGTTCGGTGACGGCCGCGAGGTCCTTCTCCAGCGCCTGCTGGTGTTGTTCGAGTTGGGGGAGCTCTTCCCTCAGCAGTGCGGTGGTCGCTTCGATGTTGTCTGCTGCGGTGGCCGGGATGGGCACGTGTCCTCCTACGGGGTTTGTGGCGTTGTGAAGGATGGGACTGTGTTGCAGAGTACGGCTGTGGCGTTGTGTCAAGCAAACAGGCGGTGTCCGTCGCTTTGCGTCCCAACGCGACGGACACGACCCGTTATTGTTCCCTTCCCTGCCAACTGTTGTGCCACGTACGGTCGTTGTGACCGGCGCCCCTGCGATCAGGCGCCGCCCGCCACCATCGGGACGTCACCAGGGAGGAAGGTGACGTGCGGCGCTCCGGTGCGGGGATGGACGATGACCTCCCCCGCCACGCCGTACACCTCCGAGAGCAGTCGCTCGGTGAGCACCTCGTGCGGCGGGCCCGAGGCCGCGACCTCGCCGTCACGCAGGACGTAGAGGCGGTCGCAGTAGTAAGCGGCCAGGTTGAGGTCGTGCAGCGCGACCAGGACCGTGGCGGGCAGGCGGCGCAGCACGCCGAGTACATCCAGCTGGTGGCGTACGTCGAGATGATTGGTCGGCTCGTCCAGTACCAGCAGTGACGGCTGTTGGGCGAGGGCCCGGGCGATCAGTACGCGCTGCCGCTCACCGCCGGAGAGCCGGTCGAAGGGACGGTCCGCCAGCTCCGCCGCGTCGACCGACGCCAGGGACGACTCGATGAGCCGTGCGTCCTCGGCGTTGTCGCCGTCGAGCAGCCGCTTGTGCGGTGTGCGACCCATGGCCACCACTTCCCGCACGGTGAGGTCGAAGTCGGCGCCCGGTTCCTGCACGACGACCGCCATGGTCCGGGCCAGTCGGCGCACGGGCAGCGACCAGACGTCGTCGCCGTCGACACGTACGCTCCCCGCGTCGGGGCGCAGGACCCGGTACACGGCCCGCAGGAGGCTGGACTTGCCGCTCCCGTTGGGACCCACGAGCCCGATCACCTCGCCGGACTCGGCGGTCAGGGAGACCTCGCGTACCAGATGACGGGCCCCGGCGGTCAGCCCGAGACCCTCGACGGAGAGGTGATGTGCGGTCATGCCACTCCTCGGTCGGTGGTCCGCCGGGCGTCCCGGCGCATCAGCCACAGGAAGAACGGGCCGCCGCACAACGCGGTCAGGACGCCGACGGGAATCTCCAACGGCGCCGCGATCGTACGGGCGGCGATATCGGCCCAGATGAGGAAGACCGCTCCGGCCAGGGCAGCTGTCGGCAGCACCCGGCGATGGTCGCCTCCGACGAAGAGGCGGACGATGTGCGGCAGCATCAGCCCGACGAACCCGATCGGTCCGGTCGCCGCGACGAGGACACCGGTGACGAGGGACAGCACGACGAACATCCGGGCCCGGAAGCGGGCCACGTCCAGTCCCATGGTCGTGGCGGCCTCCTCGCCCGCCAACAGCAGGTTCAACGACCGCGCCTGCACCAGCAGCACACCGATGCCCACCAGCAGTGCGGCCGCCGGCAACCACAGCGTGGCCCACCGCACGCCGCCGAGGCCGCCGAGGGTCCAGGCGAGCACCTCGCGCGCCTGGTTGCCCCGGTCGGCGGTCAGCAACAACAGGTCCGTCGCCGCGGTGAGCACCGCGGCGACCGCCACCCCCGCCAGCACCAGCCGGACAGAGGTGATCCGCCCACCGGCCCGGGCCGTGGTGTAGACGAGCAGCAGCGTCAGCAGGGCCCCGGCGAACGCGGCCACCGACAGGGTCACGGCACCGAAGAGGCCGACGCCCCCGACGATCACGGCGACGGCGCCCAGTGACGCGCCCGAGGACACACCGAGCAGATACGGCTCCGCGAGCGGATTGCGCACCAGGGCCTGCATGGCCGTGCCCACGACGGCGAGACCCGCTCCGGTCACCGCTCCGAGCAGCACGCGCGGTGCACGTACGTCGAGGATGATCGTCTCGCGTGCGCGGGACCAGGCCGGCTCCGGCCAGTCGGCTCCCAGCCCGTGCGACACGATGCCCCACACCTGACCGGGCGGCACGTGCACCGAGCCGATGGCCAGCCCGGCCGTGACGGACACCAGGAGAAGCGCGCCGAGCAGGACCAGCGTCAGTTGGTATGTCCGTCCGTGCGGCGGCCGGACTGTGCGGTTCGAAGTGCTGCTGTGAGGACCGAGGTCCTTCACCGGAAGCGCTCCGGGTGCAGCCCGCGGGCGAGGTCCTCGACCGCGTACGGCGCCCGTACGCCGACCAGCGTCGCGGTGAGCGGCAGCACGACGAACCGCTTGTTCCTGATGGCGGGCACATCGGCCAGGGCGGGCTGGGAGAGCAGGAACTTCTTCTTCTGCTCCACGCTCCCGGCACCGCGGTAGTCATAGATCGCGATCACCTCGGGCCGGCGGGCGACCACCTGCTCCCACGACACGTCGCCGAAGACGTCGTCCAGGTCCGAGAAGACGTTGCGGCCGCCGGCCAGCCTGATGACCTCCGTACCCAGACTCTTCCCACCCGCGGTGAACGCGGACTTGTCACCGCTGTCGTACACGAACACCGGCACCGGCGCTGCGCCCCTGACCGCCTCGCCGGCCCTGCGGACGCGGTCCCGAAGACCGGCCACCACCGTGTCGGCCCGCTCCGGCACGCCGAAGATCCTGCCGATGGTGCGGATCTCGTCGTAGGTGTCCGTCATGGACACCTGCTTCTTGCCGCAGTACTCGCGGTTGAGATAGGTGTCGATGCCCGCGTCGGCGAACGCCTTGCGGGACCGCCCCTCGTTCTCGGCGAACGCGCTTCCGTAGCCGCCGTACACGAGGTCGGGCTCGGCCTCCAGGACGGTCTCGAAGGACGGCTCCTTGTCGGCCAGCTCCGGGACGGCCGCGAAGTCCTTCTGGTACGCGGGCAGGACGGCCGAGTCGGGGAAGGCGGTGCCGACCATCCTGTTCCGCAGCCCGAGAGCGAGCATCAGTTCGGCGGGGTGCTGGTGGATGGTGACCACGCGGGAGGGCGGTTCGTCGTACGTCGTACGGGTGCCGCAGTTGTCGATCGTGACCGGGAAGCCCTTCGCGGACGTGGCCGCGGGCCCTCGGCCGTCGTCGGGTTCGTCCTTGGTGCCGCAGCCGCTCAGCAGGGCGGCCGTCAGAGCCGCGGACAGGGCCACGGTGAGTGTCCGCCGCGGCAGGACGTGGCGCCGGGCGGCATGGCGCCGAGTGCCGGGCGGCCGGGACGGGAGGGGAGAAAAGGGACGGTGGATGCCGTCGTACACGTAAAGCCTCCTGGGGAGTCCGCGCTCCTCGGAACGGGCCCGCGACAGGCCAGTGTCCTGACTCCCGGATCGACGTTCCCCCTGGCCTTCCCACGCTGCGCGCGGTGGCGTCCTCGAAGGTTCCACTCCCCGGTCACAGTGGCGGGACCGTGCCGGAATCGCACCGGCTTCCTGTCTCCCGTCGCGGTGATGACCAGCTGATACTACGTCTCCTGGGTCCCGGGCGGTCGCCGGGTCTGGGCGGCCCGGTAGCGGGACGGCGAAATCCCGTACCGGCCGGTGAACGCCTGCCGCAGTGACTCCGCGGTGCCGAATCCGCAGCGGGCGGCCACGCTCGCCATCGGCAGGGTCGTCGACGCGAGGAGTTGGGCGGCGGCCTCGGTGCGGGCCAGGCGGACGAACCGGCCCGGTGCCTGCCCGAGGTGTTCGGTGAACAGCCGCGTGAGGTGACGCGTGGTCACCCCCGCCCGTTCGGCCAGCGCCGCGGCGCCGAGATCGTGGTCCGGGTGGGCGGTGATGTATTCGACGAGCGTGCGGACCAACGGGTCGCGGGGCGGCGGAGCGGCGGTGAACAGGCTCATCTGCGCCTGGTTGCCGGGTCGTTGCAGGTACACCACGAGGTCCCGGGCCACCTGGCGGGCCAGTTCGGGGCCGTGGTCCTCCTCGATGAACGCGAGGGTGAGATCCAGTGCGCTGGTGATGCCCGCCGCCGTGTACACGTTGCCGTCGCGTACGAAGATGGGCGTGGGGTCCAGGATGACCTCCGGGTGACGGGCGGCGAGCAGTGGTGCGAATCGCCAGTGCGTCGTGGCGCGCCGTCCGTCGAGCAGCCCGGCGGCGGCCAGAACGCCCGCTCCCGTGCATACGGAGGCCACGCGCCGGCTCTCCTTGGCCAGCCGCCGTACGTGTCCCACGAGCCGGGCGTCGCAGGCTGCGCGCTCGAATCCGGCACCGCCCGAGACGATCAACGTGTCGAGCGGTCCGACGAGCCGTTCCAGGGACTGCTGAGTCCCCAGGCTCAGCCCCGAGTCGCAGACGATCGCGCCGCCGCCCGGGCCCACCACGCTCACCCGGTACGGAAGGGCCGGCGCACCGACCCGGTTGGCCATGGCCAGGCTCGTGGTCACACACGCGATGTCCAGCAGCTCGGCCGACTCGTAACCGACCACCACCATGAGCCGTTCCGACGTGAGCCGATCCCCCATGGGGCGACCCTATGCCGGAAGGACCGGTACCCCAAGGTCGCGGACATCGTTTGCGCCGCCCCGTACGCCCGGCAGCGACCTGCCGGACAGTGGAGCCGGGACCGCCCCTTCACCCTCGGGAGACGCCATGACGATCGACTCCACGCGCGACGACCGCGACGACCGCGACGACGGCACGCGCACGACGCCCACGCCCCCGGACACCCCGCGGAGCACGGCAGGGGCCGTGCGTGTCCGGGGCGTCCTGGGCGTCCTGGGGCACCGGTGGCCCACCCTGCTGGCCCTCGCCCTGGCGGTCGCGACCTTCGTCGACGGCCTGCCGCCCCTGGAGCTCCTGGCCGGGCTCCTCATCGTCATGCCGCTGTGCTACCTGCTCTTCGGATCGCTGCGCGGAGAACTGCGCCGACCCGGCATCCTCCTCGTGCAGATCGTGGGGCTCGTCGGCTTCGGAGTCGTGGCACTGACAGCGGTGGCCGTCGACGACACGCTCGGCCGCTATCTCCTGGCCGCGGGCTGGCTGGGCCACGCCGTCTGGGACTTCGTCCACCACCGGACCGGCAGGGTGGTCCCCCGGGCGTGGTCCGAGTGGTGCTGTGTCGTCGACGCATCCGGCGCCCTGGCGATGGTCCTGCTGGCCTGACGCCCCCCGGTCAGGGACCTGAGCCGACGGCCTGAGCCCGCCCCCGCGAACGCACCGGGTTCGCCGGACCGTTCAGGCGGTGTCACGGACGTGGGCGGCCGCGATTTCCGCTTCGCGGACGACGGTGTCCGTGTCCACGTCCAGGAGCGTGCCGTGTGCCTTGCGCATCCGGCCGTCCACGAAGACGTGACTGACGTTGGGCGGCTGACCGTTGAGCACGATCTGACCGATCCAGTCGAATCGTGGCGCGAAGTTGAGGGTGCCCGGGTCCAGGACGACCACGTCCGCACACTTGCCGGGGGTGAGGGAGCCTATGCGGTCCGCCATGCCGACGCACTCGGCGCCACCGAGGGTCGCCATCCGCAGCACGGCGGGGATCGTGGGATGCACCTCGGGATCCTGATGCACTGCCCGCTGGAGCCCCACGGCCGCCTTCATGACGCTGAACATGTCGGACGTGTCATTGGTTCCCCCGTCATGGCCGAGCCCCACCTTCACGCCGTGCGCGTGCAGAGCGGGCAGCCGGATGACGCCCGAGGCCAGCCGCATGTTGCTCAGCGGGCAGTGGGCCACGCGGACCTGATGTTCGGCGGCCAGCGCGATCTCGTCGTCCGTCAGGTGGATCGCGTGGTTCATCAGCAGGTCCGGTCCGAGGGCTCCAGCCAGGCGCAGCGCTCCAATCGGGTCGTCCCCGCGGTCGGTGCGGTGCTCCAGGACATGGGAGTTGAGCATCACCCCGAGGTCACGGGCGAGCTCACCGAACCGGCGCAGCCGGTCCACGGTCGCCATCCCGGCGTGGGTCGAGACCTGGGCCGACGCCAGCGGCAGCGGGTCCAGCAACTCCTTCTTCACCCGTGGGACGAGGTCGGCGTTCGCGGTGGTCTGCATCATCGCGTACACGAATCTCAGCCCGGAGTCGTCCAGCGCCCTGATGTAGTGCTCACTGGTCTCGTACGGGATGGGGTGCACCCAGTCCACGACGGTCGTGACGCCCGCCTGGAGCGCGTCCAGGGCGGCGAGGCGGACGAAGCGGTACATGTCCTGGGCGTCGATCCGGGCGAGTGTCGCGCTGTTGCAGGAGGCCAGCCAGCCGTACAGGTCCTGACCGCCGCATCCGCCCCGGATGCTGGACTGCCACAGGTGGTTGTGGATGTCCACGAACCCCGGCAGGACGATCCGGCCGCTCACGTCCACCACCCGTTCCCCCGGCCGTGCCCGCAGCCGCCTCCCCACGGCGGCGATTCTGCCGCGCCGCATCAGCACGTCGGCGTGGCGCAGGATGCCCAACGGCCCCTCGCCCACCTGCGGGTCCATGGTGAGGAGCAGTTCGGCCCCGCGGAGCAGGGTGGGTCTCGACCGTTCCGGTCCGTCGTCAGGTCGGGATCTGTCGCCGGGCGGCGGAGCGCCCATGGCGAGGGGGATGCTGCTCAGGCCGGCGAGCACGCGGCGCCGGCTCGGTTCGGGCGACTCCGTCATGAGGTGTGTATCCCGCGGGACTCACCCGCAGGCAAGCTGCAATTCCGGCCAACGATATGGAAATTCCATTCCACGTGCCCTTGGTCGCCGCCCAGGAGTCTCGAACCTTCTTCGCACGCCCTGTCGCTTCGGTCAGCGGGGTACGGCGGGGCCGCGTCACTTCATGGTGTTGAGGTGCAGCCATGCGCTGAGCGCTGCGTGCAGTTCCACGACGTCCCGGTGCCGCAGGCTCTCCCCGGCACGGCCCACATGGAGGCGTACGTCGTCGGCGGTGACCGTGTAACCGACGGCCATACGGGGCGGGGAACTGACGGCCGAGCCGTCGGCCAGGACGCGCCGCAACGCGGCCACCCGTCGCGGGAGCCGGGTCGTGGGCTGACTACTGACCAGCCGGTTGAGACGCCGGGGCAGGAACGGTGCGCCGATCGACGTGTAGAAACCGTTGATCGCCTCTTCGAGACTGTCATGCGACTGGGCGGGCGCGACCTCGCCGAACGCCCGGAAGAGCACCGGCCAGCGGTGCTCGATGTCGTAGGACTTGCCAGGGACGGGCTCCGGTGCCGGCTCCTCCAGATCCAGCTGGACGCACGCCCCCGGAATCAACTCGTCCGAGTAACCCTTGGCCAGGTAGCGGGAGTAGAGGCCCCGCAAGTGCACCACCTGCCGGTGAACGGGGTTCTCACGGACCGGCCTGTCGGGCCGGGAGGCCCGGCCCACGGCGCCGTACGCGCCGTGGGCGAGGTGAAGCCGCCCGGAATCCGTGACCACCGCTGTCACGTGCCGACTGCCGTTCCCCAGCCGGAATCCCACCACCGTGAGCATCGCCGCCCCTTCTCGCTTCAGCACGCGACCGACGCTACCCGCAGCCCCGCCCCGGCGGGGGCCGATACGACCGAACCACCCCCGTCGGCACAAGGCGTACCGATTCGCCTGCGCGGCACAGCGCGGACAACGGCGACAGCGCAGACGACGGGGACGACGGGGACGGCGGGGACGGCGGGGACGGCGGGGACGGCGGGGACGGCGGGGACTACGGGCACAGCGGTGACAGCGGGGGACAGAGCGAATCGCTGACCGCTGACCGCTGACCGCTGACCACCTGACCGCTGAGCGGTGACCGCCGGCCGCGCGCAGCGGCCTTCCGGCCCGCACCCTGCCGGCGCCGGGCGGGCACCACCCGGCAGGCGGGCACGTGCCGCCGGTTACCAGGGCCGGCCGGATCCGCCGGCCGGGCGGCGGGTGACCGCCGTGCGGCCCACCGCGGCGGCGAGCTTGCGCAGACGGCGCCAGTCGAGGGGAGGCTGGACCTGGGGGACTCCCGGCCGCAGCCGGGGCACCCGGACGCGCAGCGCCCGTGGCGCGATGTGGCAGCGGACGGGCGCGGGCAGGACGAAGGCCTCACCGTCGATGCCGACGTCGATGGCCGGACGGTCGGCCTCCACGACCACCTCGCGGGCCGTCAGCACCGTCAATGCGCCGGCCTCCGGGTCCAGCAGGAGCCCGGCGGCCTCCGCCGCGCTGTCCACCCGGATGCCCAGGACGCCGAGCACACCGGAGTCCAGGCGCTCACGGCGGCCCAACCCGGCCGGATCGTCCCTGCGGTAGGGGTTGTTGCTCACCAGCACCGCCTGAGGGTCGGTGAGCGTCGTGCCCTCGGCGCGAGCGGTGAGCCGCGGCCCGCTCTGCCGGGTGAGCAGGTCGGGGAGCAGGTCCAGCGCCGTGCCCACCTTGTCGTCCCGGTAGGCGGGGCTCTGCACGACCGTCCCGTAGACGCCGAAGGAGACGTTGTTGACGAAGGGCCGCCCTCCGGCGAAGCCGAGGTCCACATGGAGCTCGACTCCGTCGCTGAGCGCGTCCAGGCAGGCGGCCGGGTCCTCGCGGTCGAGTCCCAGGTCCATCGCGAAGTGGTTGCGGGTGCCTGCGGAGACGACCAGGAACGGCAGGCCGTGCTCGGCGGCGACCGCGGCCACCAGCGCCTGCGTGCCGTCACCACCCGCGACGCCCAGCAGGTCGGCGCCGTCCGCCACCGCCCGCCGGGCCAGCTCGCTGACGTCCTGTGGCCGCTCCGGGTCGAGCAGCACCACGCGCGCCCCTAGCCGTTCGGCCTTCTCCTTCAGGCCGAACCGCTCCACCTTGGCGCCGCCCGAGTGCGGGTTCATCACGAGGAAGGGCCGCCGTGGTGGCGGCGTGCGGTACTCCTTCACCCTGACGGGCCGCAGGCCGGTGCTGCGCAGCGCGTACCGCCCGGTCCAGACGGCCAGGAGCCAGAGCCCGAGGGAGAGCATGACCACCCACAGCAGGTTGGCGGCCGCGAACATCCCGACGACGGCGACGGGCGCCGCCACCGCGAGCACCGCGGCGGCCACGCGGGCCATCCCGCGCCGCGTCAGGGCCCACCACAGGCCGGAAGCCGTGACGGCCATGCCCGCCGCACCGACCAGGAGCAGCAGTACGCCGCCGACACCTCCGTACAGCAGCGGCAGCAGCGCGGCGAGCGTCACCGATGCCAGGGACGCCCTCGCCGACCACCGCTGTTCCCGATGGGCCCGCTCGTTCGCGTGCCACCCGACCCCCATGGGTCCTCCCCTCGTCCGCGGACATCGTAGGAGCCCGGGCGGCACCGGCCCATCGGCGACGGGCGGGCGGGTCACCTGGCCGGCGACGACCAGCCGGCGGGCTGAGCGGGATCGAGCGTGCGCCACTGGGCGAGGACCTTGGGGTCCTGGGCGTCGAGCCAGTCGGTCAGTTCACGGAAGGAGACGCAGCGGACCTCCTTGCGCGGGCAGACCTTCCGCATCACGTCCTCCACCGCGTCCATGTATATGCCCCCGTTCCACTCCTCGAAGTGGTTGCCCACGAACATGGGGGCTCGGCTGCCGTGGAAGACGCGCTCGAAGCCGGCGAGGTAGGAGTCGAGGGTCTGCTTGCGCCAGGTGGCGTGCATCGCCGGATCGCCGTCCGTGCGTCCTTTGGACTGGTTGTAGAGGTAGTTGAAGTCCATGGACAGCACCTGGAAGTCCTTGCCGGGGAACGGCAGCATCTGCAGCGGGAGGTCCCACACACCGTTCTTCTTCGAAGGCCAGATCTGGAAGTCGCCCGACGAACTCGCGTCATAGCGCCATCCGAAGGGCTTGGACGCCGGTATGAGCGTCTTCTGCCCTTCGAGGCAGGGCGCGCGGCCGCCGACGACCTCACGGGTGGGATCGAAGGGCAGCGGGTCGAGGCCGGTGAAACCCGTGTTGGTCTTCCAGTTCTGCACGAAGGAGTAGAACTGGTCGATCTCGCTGGTCCACTCCGTCTCGCTCCAGTCCCCGCCGCCCTTGGCCCCGCAGAAGTGGCCGTTGAAGTGGGATCCGATCTCATGGCCCTCCTTCCACGCCTTGCCGAGCTGGTCCAGGGTGGTGCGGATGTGTTCGCGGGTGGGGTACGAGATCGCCGCCGCGCCCGGGGCGTGCTGAGGCGGCCGGTAGAGATTCTTCTTCTCCTGCGGCAACAGGTAGATGCCCGTGAGGAAGAAGGTCATATGGGCGCCGCTCTCCTTCGCGACACGGCGGAAGCGGGAGAAGAGCCGCTCGTCGCCCTCCAGGGCGCCGTCCCAGGAGAAGACGACGAACTGAGGAGGGCGCTGACCCGGTTTGAGCCGCTGGGCCTTCAGCTGCCCGGGCTGCGGGCCGGTGTAGGAGGTGGATCCGTCCCCCAGGATCCTCACCCGGCCGTCCCAGTCCTCGTCGTCGCCCTTCTTGCTGCCGCCCTTCTGCCCCGCCGGGGTCCTTGGTGCAGGTGCCGACGTACGGTCGGCCGATGCCGCCGGGTCGTCGTCCTGTCCGCCTCCCATTACCAGCGGGACCAGGCTCGCGCCGGTCGCCAGGAGGACGGCGGCGACACCGAGAGCGACGCCGCGGGTGGTCGTGCGCTCCCGCAGGCGCCGTACGGCCGGGTTCTTCCGGATCATCGTGTGTTCCCCCGATCGGTCGCGGCACGGCGCGATGCGTTCTCCACCGCGTCCGTGTAGTGGTTCCAGATTCCGGCCGGGCGGTCGGCCCCGGCCGTGGCATCGCCGCCGAGGCCCTTGAGGGGCAGTGGCGCGAGACTCTTGGCGAGATCCATGCGGTAGACGACGACGGCCGTGGCCTCGGTCGCCGTGTAACCGGCGTACCAACGCGCCGTGTCGTCCCGGGTCCCTCCGGCCTTCCCTGCCGCTTCAGCCTTCACCTCGCTGCCGGATGCGCCGCCGCCGTCCGCCTCACGGGAGAGGGCATCGGTGACCTGGTCGGCCACCGTGGGGCTCACGGCACGCTGCTTGCGTGGTGCGGTCAGGGGCACGGGCTCGCCCTCGTGGGTGACGCGCAGCACCGAGTAGGGCTCGGTGTGCGTGCCGTGGGCCGGGAACGTGCTGTACGCGCTCGCCATGCGTATGGCGCTCGGTGTGGAGTTGCCGAGGGCGAACTCGGGCACCGGGGGACCGAGGCTGGAGCCGAGCAGCCCGGCCGCCTGCGCGGTGCGGCGCACCTGCTCCAGCCCGACGTCCATGCCGAGTTGGAGGAAGGGCGCGTCGGCCGACTCGGCCAAGGCGCGGCGAAGGGTGATGCGGCCATGGGACCGGCCGTCGAGGTTGGTGCCCTTGACCATCTTGCCGGCGCGGTCCCAGTAGGGCCCTTCCGGGGTCATCAGGGGTACGCCGTCGTTCCCGTCGTAGACGGTCGAGGGCGCGACGGGGGTGCGAGGGCCGCCGCGTTCGCGCTGGACGCCGTGTTCGAGCGCGGCGGCGTAGACGAAGGGTGTGAAGACCGTACCGGCCGGGACGGTGGCGGCGTTGGACTCGTTGAAGGCCTGCTTCTGGTAGTCCGGCCCGCCGTGCACGGCCAGGATGCGGCCGTCGGGGGCGACCGAGGCGGCTCCGAACCGGGCGTACCGGTCCGCCGCGCGGTTCTTGGGGTCGAGGGTGGCGCGCGCGTCGTCGACGGCCTTGGTGAGGGCGGTCGTGCGGGGTTTGTCGAAGGTCGTGTAGACCTGGTAGCCCCCGAGGTCGAAGCGTGCGTCGGTGATGCGTCCGGCGCGTTTGGCGTAGGTCTCGGCCAGCTCGACGAGGTAGCCGTTCTGGCCGCCGGCGGCGCTGGGCGTGGTCGGGGCCCGGGGTTCGGGGAACCTGGTGTACCGGGCGCGTTCCTCGGGGGAGAGCCTGCCGATCTCGACCATGCGGTCCAGCGTCCAGGACCACCGCTCGACGGCGCGTTCACGGTTGGCGGGGGAGATGGCGGGGTCGTAGAGCGATGCGCCTTTGAGGAGGGCGGCGAGGAAGGCGCCCTCGCTGGCGTTGAGCTGTGTGACGTCCTTGCCGTAGTACGCCTGGGAGGCACGCTGCAGCCCATACGTACCCCGCCCGAACCAGCTGGTGTTGAGGTAGCCCTCCAGGATCTGGTCCTTGCTGTGGTGCCGGTCCAGTTTGACGGCGAGGAGCACCTCGGTGAACTTGCGGGAGAACGACTGGTCCTGGCTGAGGTAGACGTTCTTCACGTACTGCTGGGTGATGGTGGATCCGCCCTGGGTGTCGCCGTCGCCGATCGTCCGCCACAGGGCCCGGGTCACGCCGCTCGCGGAGACGCCGGGGTCGGAGTAGAAGCCGGCGTTCTCCGCGGCGAGCACCGCCCATCTGACCTGCTCGGGGATCTTGTCCAGGGGCATCTCCTGGCGCCTGACCCAGCCCGTGCGGGCCATGGGCGAGCCGTCGGCCCAGTAGTAGACGTTGTCCTGCTGGGTGGCGAAACCGTTCAGGTCGTCCGGGATCTCGGTGCGTACGTAGGCGATGGTCACGATTCCACAGAGCGTTGCCACGCCCATCAGGAACGAGGCCAGGGCCTGCCGCCAGGACGGGACCCACCGGCGCCAGCCGCTTCTGCCGGATCGCGGGTAGTCGGGCCGGCGAAGGCCGCGGGACGGGCGGGACTTGCCGCGCCTGCCTCGGGTCCTGGTCAGGGGCCTTGCCGCGGTACGCAGGGTATCCGCGACTCTTCTGTAGTCGATGTGCTTGGTCATCCCCGTCCAGCCATGACTCGTGGCCGGGCCGGGCCCGCGGACAGTCGCGGGTATCCGGTCCGACATCGTTTACCGGCGCGATGAAGCAACACGGAGGCGCACCCCACGGCCTGACTGAGAGTGACGCTCGCGATGTTACGTAAAGATAACAGGCCGGTACGACAGTCCCGTCTGGACGGCGCCTTCGGGCGCCGGGTGCCGGGTGCCCGGCATCGGGAACGGCTGCCGAGGCCCGAGGCGGACCACGCCGTCCGCCCTCGGTGACTCAGGACGTTGCGGGGGAGGTGCCCGGGCCGGTGCCCGGGGAGGCGGCGGCCCTGGCCTTGCCGAAGGAGAGGCCGCTGCCCGTGAGGCCGACGCGGATGCCCGAGCCGTCCACGCCGACATGGCGAAGACGAATGTCCCCGGCGGACTCGGGCAGTTCGAAGGAGAGGGAGAAGCGGTCGGCGAGCTGCGGGGGCCGGAGCTTCAGCAGGGCGCCGATCAGACCGGGATCGATGCCGGCCTTCTCCAGGAGCCAGGGGTGATCGGCCACCAGATCGACCAGATTGACCTGCGTCAACTGCCGGAGGAACAAAGGCGAGCCGGTGAGTCGGCTCAGCTCCTCCTCGCCGCGCAAGGCACGGTCGATCTGCGAGCGGGAAAGCCCCAGGCGCTCGGCGATGGCGGGCACGGCCAGCAACGCCTTGAGGTCGGCCGCCTCGCGGCTGATCCGCCGGGCGGCGTCCGGATGCAGACGCAGACCGGACGTTGCGGGATCTTCGCCCGGCCGGTAGGTGAAGAGGCCGGGGACGTCCAGGCGAATGTTCTCGACGGTCGTGGACACGGCCCGGTCCCCGTTCCGCCCGACATGTGCTTCGGCGCGGAGGCTCACCTTCCGGCTCGCGACCGGAAGGGTTCCGAGGATGTGGATGCCGTCATGTCCCGCTTTGCTGAACCTGACGTGCGATGCGCCCAGTTCGCGGTTCAGGTCGTCGAAGGCGAGCAGTACGTCGCCGTCCATCCGGTCCACGACGGCGCCCTCGACCGAGGAGGGGAGGTCACCCACGATGCGGATGTCGGTGGCCGTCGCGTGCACTTCGGCCAGGGACACCTTGTCCGCGGCGACGTCGGGGACGGTGACGTCCACCGTCCGGATCCGCTTGTCCAGAACCTGGGTGAGGAAGGGAAACCCGGCTATGTCGACCTGTGGTCTGGCGGCGAGACCCAGGGACTGCTGGATCCGGTCCTCCGCCTTCTCCTCGGCGTACGCCACGGCCAGCCGGTCACCGGTGACGAAGAGTACGGCGCCGACGGCCACGGTGACGGCGAGCTTCACCACGACGGGAACGGCTGCGAACCGGCTCCTGCCACGGTGGTTGGGCGGCGACCAGTCGTCCTCCTCGTCGTCGTCCGAACGGATGCCGAGGCTCGTCGACGTCTTACGCGCATACGTCGTCGGCTGCTCGAAGTCGGGTTCCGGGTCGGCGAGTTGAGCCAGCTCTTCGTAGGGATTGTGAGGATGCGTCGCTATGCGTGTGGGGGGTCGCATCAGCTCATCCCATCACGGCCCCCACCCGTGCACGCAAGTCCGGCGGGCTGCCGTACGACGAGACATACGACACGCCGTGCGACATGCCGTGCGCCATGCCACGCGCGCGCCCGGGCCCGCGTCCGGTCCTGCGGCGATCCCCGGCCCCCGGCCCCCGGCCCCACGCGGGGCCATGCGGAGGCTCGTGGCGGCGCGCTTCCCTCCGTCGGCTGGAGTCGGTTCCGGGTTTCCCTCCGTCGGCTGGAGTCGGTATCGAGCTTCCCTCCGACGGACGTCAGCCGGGACCGGACTCCGCTCGGCCGTGCTGAAGTCCGCCCAGCCGTCAGCCGAGGGCGTCCAGCAACTCGCGTTCGCGCCGGGCGCTGAGGCCGGCACGGCGCGTCCGGTCCAGGCCCTGCTCGCGCTCCCAGAGCAGCGTGTCGGCCAGCAGCTCCGCCCGAGGCCGGTGCCGGAGCCCCGCTGCGCGCGCCGCGGCTCCGCTCCGGGCCGACCAGCCCTCCCAGCCCGGTTCGACCACCCACATGGGCAGCGACTCGGCACCCATGTACTCGGCCACGCCGTTCGAGCGCAGCCAGGCCGAGTCCGCGGCGACCACCGGACCGGTGTGGCCGCCGAGGGCGCGGGACAGCTCGATCCACTCCTTGAACGGAACGACCGGGCCGACGGCGTCGTATGTGCCGGTGAGCCCCGCCTCCCCGGAGTCGAGCAGCCAGGAGGTGAGGTCCCGCACGTCGACCGCCTGTGTCGGCATGGCGGGTGCGTCGGGAACCAGCAGGGGCCCCAGCGGGTCGCGTGCGGCACGGGCCACCCAGTAACCGGATCGTCCGCTGTGGTCGCCCGGGCCGCCGATGAGACCGGCGCGTGCGATCAGGAGCCGGTCGCCCACCGCACGGGTCGACGCCTCCTCGCAGGCGGCTTTCGCCTCCCCGTACAGCGTGCGGTCGGTCTCGTCGCGGTCGGTCGGAGCCACGAGAGCCGCGGACTCGTCGGCGTCCGGCGTGGCGTGGGAGGCGTAGACGCTGATGGAGGAGACATAGGTCCAGTGCCTGGCACGACCCCCGAGCGCACGCAGCGCACCGCGGACGAACCCCGGCTGCCACGACACCTCGACGACCGCGTCCCATTGCCGATCGAGCAGCGGTTCGTACGCCGAAGGGTCGCGCCGGTCGGCGGCCACCAGCCTCGCCCCGTCGGCGACTTCTCCGCTTTCGCCGCGGGCCAGGCACGTCACCCGATGGCCGCGCTCCATCGCCTGCCGCGACAACTCCCGGCCCAACCACGCTGTTCCACCCAGAACCAAGGTCTCCATCCGGACAGCCAACCACCGCACCGACCCGGCACCCAGGGGTATTAGCTGTCAGCAGACGTGGAGGTCCGCAACGCGGCGACGATCTCGTCGTCCTCGTGTTCCCCGGTCGGTACAAAACCGAGCCGTGCGTAGAGGCGGGCGGCCACGCCGTTGTCCGGGTGGTATGTCAGGCATATCCGCGTGCAGTCGGGGCGGCGCGCCAGCATCCGGATCAGCGCGCGGACGGCCGGCCCGCCCACGCCGCGGCCCTGTTCGTCCGCGTCGACGACCATGCCGCCGATCCAGTACGCTCCGCCCTCGTCGTCGTACGCCCACATGACGTGGCCGACGACCCGGTCGTCCGCCGTGATGCCCAGCGACGTCCACACACCACCGCGCATCGAGAGCAGCAGGTAGCGCGCGGCGAGTGCGGCGACGAAGCCGCGTTGATCGTCGCGGGGTGCCACGTCGGCCACCGCGCGCCAGTTGTCGTCGTCCACCGGCACCAGGCGGATGGCCCGGCCGGCCCGGTCGTGGGTCTCCTCGTTCACCGGGCCACCTTCGCGGACGGCGGCCGAGCGCCGCAACGCGATTTGCCGGCACCACCGGGCACCCGCGCGGTGCCGTGAGGCATGCGCGACCCGTCAGCCGGCCGGGCGCAGCCGTCCGCGTCGACCCGTCGGACAGGTGGTGGTGTTGACACCAGGCGTCGCGGGCGCCTCCGTCCGCACGTACCTCGCCGATCTGGCCGACCTCGACCAGGTGCACGCCACGGCCGCCCGGGTCCGCGCGGCCGAGCCCCGGCTCGACGCACTGGTCAACAACGCCGTCGCCGACGGCGGTGCCGAGCCGCTCCGACGGGAGCTCAGCACACAGGGACACGAGCTGCGGTTCGCCGTGAACCACCTGGCCCCCTATGCCCTCGTACGCGATCTACTGCCCCTGCTCACCGCCTCCGCGCCCGCCCGCGTGGTCAACGTCGCCTCGATCGGCCAGGAGGCCATCGACTTCGACAACGTCATGCTGGAGCGCGACTACGAGGGCCTGCGCGCCTACTGCCGCAGCAAACTCGCGATGATCACGGCGGCCTTCGAACTGGCCGCAGAACTCCAGGACAGCGGCGTCACGGTGAACACCCTCCATCCGGCGCACCTGATGGACACCGACGGGGTGCGTGCGTACGGCCTCACCCCGGTCACCAGCGTCGAGGAGGGCGTACGGCCCACCGTACGGCTGCTGCTCGACCCGGACCTCGAAGCCACGACGGGTCGCTATTTCGACCAGTTCACCGAAGCGCGCACCCATGACCAGGCGTACGACACCGGCGCCCGGAAGCGGCTGATGGAGCTGACCCACCGCCTCCTGGGCCAGGACGTGTCCGGCTCGACATGATGCCTGGCATCAGGCGGCGGAACCGGTCCGTGCCGCGGTGACCACCATGGTCGCGTAACGCATCGTGAAGGTGCCGCCCATCGCGTCGATGGCGGCCCGACGCCGGTCAGGACCTGCTCCAGCCTGTCCGGCGGGAGTCGGGTGAAGGCACCGGGTGGGCATCTGGTCCAGCCACGCGTCCCGGGTGTACGACCACTCCCAGTCGAACCGCCACTGCTCCGGGCTGCCGAAACCGCCCGCCTCGACCCCCAGCACCCCGCAGCCGGCCACCCGGAACTGTGCGGCGGCGATTTCCCTCCGGCCGACCTCCGCTGCTCAGCGGAACTCGTGGACCAGTTGGATCCTGCCGACGATATGGGCGTTGAACTCGTCAAGCTCCTCAGCCGGTACCCACAGCTCCAGGATCGTCCGGCCGCCCGCCTGCTGGACGGGATACCGGCGCAGGAACTCCGACTCGACCTCGAAACGGGTGACGAAGCCGGCGCCGGAGTGCTTGACGTTCCAGTCCCTCGCGATCCTCACCGCGTAATCCTCGTTGAGGACCGGGTAGAAGATCGGCTGCTCGGGCAGCCGAGGCGGCCAGGCCCGCCACTGCGACGCGCGGACCAGGTCCAGCTCCTCGGGGCCAGTGGGGCGCCACAGAGTGGTCGTTGCGTGCCGGCTGGTCATGGGAATCGCTCTCCTCGTCGGTGGGGACCAGACGGTACGACAAGGCAGGTGTTGGAGGCCATGTGGTTTCCCCACCGGCCATGGCCCTTCGCCCCACTCCATCCGAGGAGGCAGCCCTGACAACCCTGTTCAGCCGTACGCCTGATGGCAGAGGCTGACGATGGAAGGGTCCGCCACTCCCTGGGACGCCCGGCACAGGTCCCGCATGCTGAGGGACTTGCGGGGCAGGGGCCTCTTCGGAGTGGGCTTCGTACGAGTCTCTCGCGGCGCCTCGACGGGGTGTTCGGGTCGCTCGCGCGTGCGGTGCTGTCGTGGCGGGAGCCGGCGGGGCTGCTCGACGGCGCCCCGATCCACGGCCCGTTGGCGCGACGGCTGCCTGTGGCGCGGTGGCTCGCCCGCCGCCCTGCCCGCTGCCCTGCCCCCGGGTGGCGCGGGAGAGGGGCCGGTACTGGCGAGTTCCTCGCGGGCCGGTGCGGGGCGCGGCGTGGGAACCTCCGGGACGGGGGCGGGCAACCGGTCGCCCGCGGGCGCGAGACTCGGACGCGGGGCCGACGGCACGCTCGGGACGGTGGTGCATCCGGACAGGGCCAGGAGGGCGGCGAGGACGGGCGGGGTGATCCGGCGAAGGCGCATCCCCTCACGGTGCCCCGAGCCGTTGCCCCGCGTCCGGTACGCGCGGGGCAACCACCGTGACGGGTGACGGTATGGGGAGGCGGGCCCGGTCGCGGTGCTGACCGTATCCTCGTCCGCGGGCCCGTTTCGGTTTCACCGCCGCGCCCGGCACCGCTGACGACGCGACTGCGCCACCTCCTTCAAGCACCGCGGCCGCCGCGCGACGGGCCCGCTGGCGGACTTCACCGACATCGACGACGTCGACTTCGAGCTCTGGGGCGTGTGCGCCTGCCGCACCGCCCCGGCGCGGGCGTTCGGTCGCCGCGGGCGGCTTGGGCCGCGACGGCTCAGGTGCGGGGCACGGTGTCCAGGAACCGGTGGAGAGAGGCCGTCATGTTCGTGACGAAGGAGTCGCGGCTCCGGTCGGGGAGCAGGCCGAGGGACAGGTAGGGGTTGAGGTCCTCCAGCTCGACCAGGAGGAGGCCACCCTCCCGGGTGCGGCAGGCGTCCACCCGCTGGATCCCGTGATCGAGGGTGTTCCAGTCGATGAAGCGCCGGGCGAAGACCAGGTCGGCTTCCGTCGGGTCGTAGGGTTCGAGCTCCCAGCGCCGGGCGGGGTCGGGGGCGTGGAGGGCGTACTGGAAGGCGTCGTCGATGTAGTAGAACGACACCTCGTAGCGGAATTCGATGCGCGGCTGGACCAGGATGTCGCCGTGGACGAGGCCCTCCAACCGGTCCCGGGACACGAAGCCGAGCCCGATGGAATCCGCCCCGGCCTTCGGCTTGACCACGTACTGGTCGGTCTCGGGCAGACGGTCCAGATCCTGGAGCCGGTCGATGGTGGGAATGACCGGGTATCCGGCTTCGGTGAGGTCCAGCAAGTACCGTTTGCCGGCCATGTCGGCCCGGCCCGTCAGCGGGTTGTAGACCCGGGTGCCCTGCGCCACGGCCTGGTCGCGGAAGATGTCGTACTCCGCCTGGTAATGCAGCACGGGACCGCTGTTGCGGACCACGACGGCATCGAAACGGTCCATCAGAGCCACGGCGTCGAGCGGGTGGCACAGAGCGATGTCGAAGTCCGCACGCAGCTGGGAGGACAGGAAGATGTCCTCGTCGCAGTAGCGCCGCCCCTGGGCCTGGTAGGCCAGATCGGTCACATACAGAAGGCGGGGGCGGGTGGGCATGCTTCATCTCCTCGTCGCCGGCCGGCGGGCCTGCCGGCAGATCCGAACCGGCGACACAGTTTCGCACCTCCGAGTGAGGGAAGTGCGATCGGCGTTCACGCGAGCGGAGAGGATGCCGCCAAGGACGCCGACGTACAGGCCCGGGAGGACATGCGGTTCTCTCTCGACGCCCCCGGCGAGCGGGACTGGTGGTGGCTCGCGTACCCGAGGGCGCTCTCGTCCGGCCCCGCCATCCCGTCCAGCACCGGCGGCGACAACCGCAACGTCGGATACCTCGGCGTCGTCCCTGAACTCCGCGCGCGGGCTGATCGACGAGATCCTCGCCCACATCACCCACTTCCAGGCCGCCTCCGGCGCCGACCGGATCACGGCCACCACGGATACCGTGAACCTCCCGATGGCAGCCGCCTTCGACCGCGCCGGATACGAGGTCACGGAGATCCGCCTGGTCATGGAACAGCCGCCCACACCCTGACACCCGGCCGCACCTCCCCAGCCGCCGCGTACGTACCATCCGGTCAGAGACGTTCGCGGTGGAGGAGGGGGAGAGTTCCACGATGGCTCATCCGGCAGAGGCGCAGGTACTGGTGGTCGGGGGCGGACCGGTCGGCATGCTGGTCGCCGCCGAACTCGCCGGCCTGGGAACCGGCGTCGTCCTCCTCGAACACCGCACCACGACGTCCGAGCGGCCGAAGGCGACGACGCTCCACGCCCGTACCGTCCAGTGCCTGGCCCGCCGGGGACATCTGCCGGGACCCGTCGGGCACACGGGCGACGACGAGAACGCCATGCCCTTCCACTTCGCGGGCATACCCGGCCTGACGGTCAGCGCCCCGCCCACCGAACCCGCCCCCATCCTCAAGATGCCCCAGGCCGACCTGGAGCGCTTCTTCGAGGCACGGGCGCGGGCCGCCGGAGCCCGCATCCTGCGCGGCCACGAAGTGGTGGACCTCGCCCAGAGCCCGGAGGGTGTGCGGATCGAGGCCCGGGGACCGCAGGGAACCGTCGTGCTCCACGGGCGGTACGCGGTCGGCGCGGACGGCGCGCGCAGCACCGTGCGGCGGCTGGCGGGATTCGAGGCCGACACCTGGCCGGCGACCGTGACCGCGCTGATGGGGCAGGTCCGCCTGCGCGAGGCACACGTGCTCTCCCCGGGCTGGCACCGCACGCCGCGCGGCTGGCTCGTCGTCAAGGGCGCCCCCGACGGCACCACACATCTGCGCACGCTCAACTGCAGTGGCCCCCCGGCCGAGCGTGGACTGCCGCCCACACTGGAGGAGTTGAGCCGGGAGGCCTCGCACATAGCCGGTCGCGAGATCGCCATGACCGACGGCCGATGGCTGAGCACCTTCAGCGACTTCTCCCGCCTGGCCCGCAGTTACCGGTCCGGATCGGTCTTCCTCGCCGGTGACGCGGCGCATGTGCACTTCCCCGTGGGCGGCCAAGGACTGAGCACCGGGCTGCTGGACGCCGTCACCCTGGGGTGGAAACTCGCCCTCGCGGCGGCCGGCGACGCCGGGGACGCCCTGCTCGACACCTACGACGCGGAACGCCGTCCCGCGGCCCGGCGCGTCATCGACAACACCAGGGCCCAGGTGGCCCTCATGCGCCCCGACCCGGCCCTCGACCCGGTCAGGGACCTGGTCGCCGGCATGTTCGCGTCGGGCACGGGCGACGACTGCTTCGGCTTGATGATCAGCGCCCAGGACACCGTACTCCCGGCACGCTCGGCGTCCTGCTGGGAAGGGAAATTCCTGGGGAACACCGGCCTGGACACGGCGGACGGCCCGACGGACGTGATCCGTCTGCTGAGGGAGGGCAGGCCGTTGCTGCTGCTCTTCGGCGAGGACGGCGCACAACACCTCGACGCGGCGCGGCCCTGGGCGGACCGCCTCCGGGTGGTTCACTGTGCGCCGGTGCCGGACCTGCCGTGCGCGGCGCTGCTCGTACGCCCCGACGGGTACATCGGGTGGGCCCCGGACGGGGGCGGGCTCGGCGAGGTGCTCGACCGGTACTTCGGCCAGGGCGGGGGACGGCGCGTTCCGGCACGCGCCGCAGCACCCGGAACCGGAACCCGTCAGCCGACGGGTTGACGCTCCAGCAGGCCGGAGGGCGGGGGAGCCTCGGAGGAGGCGTCCAGCTCGGCCAGGACGACGGCTCCCCTCGTACGGGAGAGATCGGTCGAGGCGAGGACGGAGGAGAGCACCACGGTGGGCAGCAGGTGGCGCAGCAGCGCGCACACCCGCTCGGGCAGGTCCTGGTAGTCGCTGATCGCCTGCGACATCGCCTGGATCCCGGCGAAGCTGCCCACCAGTACCTCGGCGGTCTCGGTCGGGATGACGTGGGGGAGCAGCTCGCCCTGTCCCTGTGCGTCGTGCAGCAGGTGGTCCATGACCTGCACCCAGCGCAGGAACGGCCCCGAGCGGTCGAGTTCGTGCGCCTGCTGGTCCAGCGACAGCCGGACCCCGGCACGCACCATGGGGTCGTTCTGGAGGCGGTGGGCGTGCAGCATGACCACGTCCACCAGTTCCTGCGTCCGGCAGGCGCGGCGGGGGACCACCATCCGCTGGTCCTGCTCGGCGAGCACACCCTGCGCGAGGTCGTCCTTGGACTCGAAGTGGAAGTACAGGGCGCCCTTGGTGACACCGGCCGTGGCGAGGATCTCCGAGATCGTGGCCGCTTGATACCCACGCTGCTCGAACACCTTGGCCGCCGCGGACAGAATCGTCTGACGCGTACGGATGGCGCGGTCCTGCTTCGCCACTCTCGCCTCCTCCACCTGCTCCTCGGATCGGGGCCTCTCCCCGAGGGGCTTCTCCCCAATAACAAACCGTTGGGTCTGTATATTACAGGGCTCCCTGATGCACGAGGTGACAGCAGTCTCCCACCAGCGGCGTAAGTGGCTTGAAACGGGCCCTGCCGGGGGAGAGGGCCCGCTCGGCGCCGTCCGCGTCGACGCCCTCGTACAGCTCCAGGCCGACGAAGGAGGCGGCG